>JBAXJB010000041.1:0-10804 GCA_037138055.1 Alphaproteobacteria bacterium
TCAGCCTGAAGTAACATCCAGCTCCTATCAAGCAGAAGAACATGTTGAATTTCCTCTTGCCTTTTAGCCTTTTAGCCTTTTCCTTACTATAAATGTAAGCTACAAGTAAGGTCCTTGCTTCCTAAAGCGTTTAGGAAGCTGGGGATTGTTTTATGTACTCATCCACAAGGAGAAAGTTTAATATGCATCGAACTTCCAAATTTTTTTTAAGTTTTTTAATAGGAGTATTACTAATGAGTAGCGTGGGCAATGCGGCAACAACAGAAGATAATTGTTTGATTTCTCATAAGATCACTGCATCTTTAGATCTGCAAGTAGATGAAGCAAAGGCTCGAATTCACGCTTTTCAAGGAACAGAGCTATCAAAAGAAGAAATGTGCTCAATGCTTGATCAATTACTAGATCATCCCATTGGGAAAGAAGTATTTATGTGTAAGGGATTAAATGGTAAAAACACTCAATTCCTTATAGATGGGGCTCTAGATGAAACAAACACAATTATCAGATGGTTATGTGATAAAGCTCCCGCTGTTCTTGCAACGCGAGAGCGTTTTGGAATTTTCCAGCTAGAACTACAAAAACGGTTAGATAACAATGTGCATTCTGCCTCAATTCCTTGCGGCACTATGAATGATTTGCTGAGACTAAATATAGCAGGTAAAAGCGACATATGCTTCACCGGCATTGATTTAGATCCAGAGTCACTAATATTAGCCGCTCAAAAAGCCGAAGAAAAAGGATATCAAGAAATATGTAACTTCAGCAAAACTGATGCTTGGAGTCTTGCAAGTTTTGTAAATATGTTCAATTTAGTCGCTTCTAACGGGCTCAATATTTACGTAAAAGAAGATGCTAGAGTTGTTGAGCTTTACAAGGAATTTTTCAAGATTTTAAAATGTGGAGGGACATTAGTAACTAGTTTTCTTACACCTCCTACTCTAGTTAGTGAAGATGCTATAAAACAACGTATTTTGTTCGGAACGATTATTGGTGTTGGCTGGCAGAACTTTCGAACAGAAGATCTAACACGTGCACAACTTACTGAAGCTGGATTTATTGATATTGAAGTTATTTATGATTCTCAAAGAATGTTTCCTACAGTGACTGCTAAAAAACCAGAAGCATAAAACATTGTTAGGATCTCAGGACCTTCAAAATTGCTCTTGCCTTTTAGCCTTTTTCTTACTATAAATGTAAGCTACAAGTAAGGTCCTTGCTTCCTAAAGCGTTTAGGCAGCTGGTGCTTGTTTTAAGTACCCATCCATAAGGAGAAAGTTTAATATGCAGCGTTTCTATGAAACAATTTTCATTGCACGCCAAGACATTACCGCTAACCAGGTAGAAGCATTGGCAAAGCAATATACAAACGTCATTAAAGAATTTGACGGAGAAGTTACAAAAACAGAATTTTGTGGCCTTCGTAATTTAGCCTACAAAATCAA
This sequence comes from Alphaproteobacteria bacterium, assembly GCA_037138055.1. Taxonomy (GTDB): domain Bacteria; phylum Pseudomonadota; class Alphaproteobacteria; order Paracaedibacterales; family CAITNM01; genus CAITNM01. The sequence continues at coordinate 1,443 of JBAXJB010000041.1, forward strand.
AAAAAATCGCAAGGGTCATTACGTTCTAATGAACATCGCTGTAAAGTCTGATGGAATCAAAGAAATGGAACGTCAAATGAAAATCAATGAAGATGTACTTCGTCATTTGAGCGTACGCGTTGATGAACTCGACAATGCACCATCTGCTTTAATGCAAAATCGCGGTTTCCGTGAAGATGTTGTTCGTGAAGAAGTTCGCCCAGATGTTGTTGCTACCGAAGTTGTCGCAGAGACAGTAACGGAAGAATCAACAACAGAACCAACAGCGTAAAGGATTCAAAATGTCAGATTATATTGAAGAAGGCGAAAATCTAAAGCCAAGCGTACGTAAGCAATTTTTCCGTCGTCGTAAAAGCTGCCCTTTCACAGGCCAAAATGCCATGAAAATTGACTACAAAGATACTCGTATCCTTGTGAAGTTTGTGTCAGAACGCGGCAAAATGATGCCAAGCAGAATAACTGCAGTTTCCATAAAGAAACAACGTTTGCTCGCTGTTGCTGTTCGTCGTGCACGTTTCTTGGCTCTAATGCCATACGTAAATGGCTAAAGACGACATACCACTTATTATTAAGGGCGGCGCTTTGTGCGCTGCCCTTTCTTTTATGGCGCTATTTATTCCTATTCCAGGGATAGTATTTCATTACTTTGCTCTAATGCCCATTTTTTATGTTGGAATCTGCTTGGGAATTAGAAGCTATTTATTAGCAATCAGTATCCCTTTGCTGGGCTACCTTGTTTTGCTGGGCCCAGTAGGCATAGGTGTTTTTGGCATCACTCTATTCGCCCCATCAATAACAGTTTTATATTGGCATTTTTTAAAAAACAAAAACACATACAAATTTTCATCAACAGATATTTTGCACCTATTATCAAGCAGGTTTTTAGCCTTAACTGCTGTTGGATTCGGTTATTTAAAATTAACCAACAGTGATATGCTTGACCAGCAAGCCAAACAAATTAAAGAAATTTTTAAACTCATGAAAATACCTATGTCTCCTGATTCATTCGTAGAGATTCTCCCAGGAATGCTTGCCTTCTTTATGCTTTTAATAATCTGGATGAATTTTCAAATGGCTTACTCATTGGCATTAAAATCGAATAAATCTATTCGCAAACCAACCATTAAACAAAATATATTTTTGCCACCTGTGTGGGATATTACCCTGGTTACATCCCTATGGCTAATCATTGCGAATCATCTATTTATTGATTCACCACTGCTTGGTGTTTTTAGCCACGCAGCCATGTGCATTTGCGCCTTTCCTTTGTTTATTGACGGCCTTGAAATTGCTCAACTTATGGCAAGATCATATCAACTTCCACGCTACGCAACAGTAATTTTCATAGTGCTAACATTTTTACTTGTCTGGCCAATGATTTTTGTAGTAGTGTTAGGGCTTGTAGAGCCATTATATGGCCTTAAGAAGAAGTATTACTCAAAATTTAATTAGGAGCTCAAACCATGTTGAAGCGTAAAATGCAAGTAATTCTAATGGAGCGCGTCGAAAAATTAGGGCAAATGGGGCAAATTGTTGCCGTAGCTCCTGGTTATGCGCGTAACTATTTGTTACCAAATAAAAAAGCACAACGTGCTACAAAAGAAAATATGGCTCAGTTTGAAGTGAAAAAAGCTCAACTGGAAGCTACAAACCTTAAGCAACGTCAAGATGCTGAATATGTAGCGAAGTCAATGGAAGGCACGCAAATTATTATCATTCGCCAAGCGAGTGAAGTTGGTCAATTGTATGGATCAGTTCGTAGCCGTGATATTTCTGAAGGTTTAACAAAAGGTGGTTTCACTGTTGATAAATCACAAATTATTATCACAACTCCAATCAAGAATTTAGGTGTTCACACAGTTTTTGTTTCATTACACCCTGAAGTGCGCGCGCCAATTAGTCTTATTATCGCTCAATCTGAAGAAGAAGCAGCGCTAAAAGCAAAAAAAGCTGACGCAGAAGAAGCACCAGCTGCTTAAGTCTAAATGCTAAATTAAAATTAAAAACTGGTCGCTGCAAAGCGGCCTTTTTTCTTGAGCATATCTAAACGGCAGCTATCAATAAAAGTAGCTAAACCCCGTTTTTCTTATATCGGCATCCTGTCATTAGGCAGGCTTTATAAATTCCCCCATAGGTTAGAATGCCGATACCAACCAGCCCCACAACATAGATAGCTTCATTAATAAATGAACTAGGGCAACGCACCTGCAATTGCAGTTGATAAACAACCCCGCCCATGCAAGAACTTGCTAAAAGCACATAAGCTAAATCATGAAAAAATGCTTTACTTAAGTGAATCATCGATTTTTGAGATAATTTCCACGCCAACAACCCAGCCTGCACCCATGCAGCCAAGCCTGTGGCCAATGCCATGCCCACGTGCAAAAATGGTCCGATTAACAATAGGTTGAGAGCCAAATTCACCCCAACCGTAATCATGCCAATTTTTAAGGGAGTTTTTGTATTTTGCTTTGCAAAGAACCCAGTCGTAAAAACTTTACTTAAAGTATATGCGGGTAACCCAATCACAAATGCTGCCAAAGCTGGCGCTGTGGCATCAACATGCACCGTAGAAAAGCTCCCGTGGCCATATATTAGGTCAATAATAGGATAGGATAAAACAATTAGCCCAATTGCAGACGGAATGCTCAATCTTAACCCTAGCGAGAGTGCTTTTTCCTGCAAACTAATTGCCTCATCCTGATTGCCGGTGCGCAGTGCTTTTGAGAGACTTGGCAGTAATGCTGTCCCAATAGCTACTCCAAAAATTGATAATGGCAACTGATTAAGCCTATCTGCATAGTACAAATAGGAAAGTGATCCTGTCTGTAAAGTCGAAGCAAGCATCATATCAACAAAAATATTGATTTGCATCACTCCAGCACCAATTGCGCCAGGCACCATCAACTTTAAAATTTTAGAAACTGAAGAATTTAAAACGGGCATTTGTAATCGTAAACCGAACCCTTGCTTGCGCGTCACAAAGTACAACCATAAAAACTGTACAATTCCAGCAAGAATAACCCCAACGCACAAAGCAAAACCAGGCTCTTTAACTGTTAGTAACAAAGCCCCTATCATGAAAAGATTCAGTAGAACAGGAGTTGCCGCAGCTGCAGCAAAACGATCCAGCGAATTCAAAATTCCAGATAATAATGCAGCTAAAGAAATAAACAAAATATATGGAAACGTTATGCGCGTAAACTCAATTGCATATTGAAGCCTATCAGGAGTATTGCAAAATCCCGGCGCTATTAAATGAATTATTGTAGGAGTAAATAGCACAACCAAAATAACAAATGCGCACAAAACTAAGGTTAGCCAGCTAAAAACTTGATTAGCAATTTCATTTGCTTTTTCTTTGCCTTCGCTAGCAAGAACGCCAGCAAATTCAGGTACAAAGGCCGCATTAAATGCACCTTCTGCAAAAAAACGCCTAAAGAAATTAGGAAATTTGAAAGCTACAATAAATGCATCTGCAACAACGCTCGCCCCTAGAAAATGGCTCATTAGCATTTCACGTAATAAACCAAAAATTCGGCTTACTGAGGTTAACCCTCCTACTGTTACAATAGCTTTTCCTAAATGCACTAAATTACCTAACTAAAAGTGACTCCTGTTATTCCTAGCCTAATCCAGCAATAAGTGACGCTGGGTCAATTGGTTGCTTATCAATTCCTCGAATTTGCAAATTCAGCTGAGGTTGAGGGACATTACCCGTTGATCCTATTGTTCCAATTTTAGACCCAGCAGAAACAACAGCATCTTGTTTTACAGCAATGCTATTAAGGTGCGCATAGGTTGAAATCTTACCATCTCCATGCTTAATCATAATCATATTGCCGTAGCCCTCAGCTTTTGAACCTGCATATTTAACAACACCATCAGATATAGCTTTAACAGGAACTCCTTTTGGTGCAGCAATATTGATACCTTTGTTAAAACTGCCGTCTGGTTGTTGTCCAAAGGTTTTTACAACATTACCTTGTACTGGAGAAACATAACCTCCTGAATGCGCTACAGGTTGACTCATAGGCATTTGTGACTGCGATGAATGCATAAGATCAGACGTTGGCATTTCACCCGGAAGCTGTTGATCACCAACATTTAACCCATCTGACTGCACTTGCCCAAGATCATCTAAAGGCTTCACTGTAATATCATCAGCCAGACGTTTCTCATCTTGCTTATTACGCGCCTTTAAAAGTAAACGCTGTCCTGGCACAAGCATGACACCTTCACTTAGCTTATTAAGCTTTAAAAGCTCTTGTGGGGCTACACTAAATTTTCTCGCGACAGAAGCAACTGTGTCACCAGCTTTTACAAGGTAATAATCGCTTTTGATAGGAGCTGGTTTTGATTTTTTCATAGATGTAACAACTTCAGCAGGTTGCTCATTTGTTGCGCAGCTCGTAAGCAGTAACAAAGCCACACATGCTAGTATATTCTTCATGAAAATAGTTCCTTTAGTTGTTCAAAAGTCTTGTCGTGCGTTATATCCAAAGAAAGCGGAGTGACGGAAATACATTTTTGTCCTATTGCTTCTATATCTGTACCTGGCTCAGCACTCTCTAGCATATTACCATAATGCTGACTGCCAGGTCCAATCCAGTAATATGGAATGCCTCTAGGATCTTCTCGTTTTACAATGCTGCCAAAAAACTTTCGTTTTCCTTGCCGTGTAATACGCACACCTTCTACAGATTTATGAATAACATTTGGAAAATTCACATTAATCATCACATGCTCAGGAATAGAAGATTTTAATATTTTATCCAAAACAACCGGCCCCCAATGTTCAGCCGTTGCCCACTTAACTGGATGACCAACTTCAATAACAGAACTAAAAGCAACAGCAGGTATTCCTAAAATTGTGGCCTCTAAGGCAGCAGCCACTGTACCAGAATAGGTAACATCTTCAGCCAAGTTTGCTCCGTTGTTGACTCCTGACAAAACTAAATCAGGTCTATGATCTGTCATCAACATTTGAACAGCTGCCAAAACACAGTCCGTTGGCGTTCCAGAAACTGCATATTTTTTTTGCGATATTTCATTAATACGAAAGGGCATTCTCAATGTTAATGAATGACTTACGGCACTTTGATCATGTTCTGGAGCCACAATCCACACGTCATCGGAAACGGTGCGAGCTATTGTTTCCAGCACCTTTAGACCTGCTGCATTAATTCCATCATCATTGGTAATGAGAATACGCAAGTTATCCGCCAATCCTATCAAAATTAGTATATTTACGAAGAGCTTCAGGAATGGTAATTGAGCCATCTGCTTCTTGATAATTTTCTAAAATTGCAATTAGAGTACGACCAACTGCTAGACCTGATCCGTTTAATGTATGCACATATTGTGGCTTAGGTTGATCGCTACGGTAGCGTGTATTCATACGACGTGCCTGAAAATCACCACAGTTTGAGCAGCTTGAAATTTCACGATAAGCTTGTGGTCCTGGCAACCAAACTTCTAAATCGTAGGTTTTTTTAGCACAAAACCCCATGTCTCCAGTTGAAAGTAGCATTTTTCGGTATGGCAAATTTAGTTTTTGCAAAATTGATTCTGCAGCAGAAGTCATTCGTTCATGTTCTGCTTCTGACTGTTCTGGCGTTGTAATACTAACCAATTCAACTTTGGTAAATTGATGATTACGAATCATGCCTCTTGTATCGCGACCCGCTGCACCAGCCTCTGCTCTGAAACAAGGTGTATATGCAGTCACACGTATAGGTAATTGTTGAGGATTTAATATATCGCCAGCCACCATATTTGTAAGGCAAACTTCAGAGGTTGGAATCAACCAATGGTTATGATTTGTTTGAAAAGCATCGTCTTTAAGATGAAGCTGTCCTGTACAAAACATTGCCGCATCATTCACTAATAAAGGCGGAGTAATTTCCGTATATCCAAATTCATTTCCGTGATTATCAAGCATGAATTGAGCAATCGCTCGCTCTAACTTACTCAATGCCCCTCTTAATAGAACAAATCTTGAACCTGAAAGCTTTGTAGCTGTCTCAAAATCCATTAACCCAAGTGATTCACCTAATTCATAATGCTGCTTTGGTGCAAATGAAAAGTTCTTCGGCACACCCCATTTAGACACTTCAACATTAGCACCCTCGTCTTTTCCTACCGGCACATCACCAGCTGGAAGGTTGGGAATTTCTGCCAAAATATCATGAAGCTTATGTTCTTCTAAGCGCGATGTTTCTTCTAAAATGCCAATATGCTGTTTTATTTTTTCGCTCTCTAAAGCAATTGAATCAGTAGGCTCGCCGTTACGTTTAGCATCACCAAAGGCTTTTGCCATTGCATTACGCTGACTTTGATAGGTTTGCAGGTCAGTCAGAATTTGACGATGCTGCTTATCTAACTGCATAATCCGATCAGCCATTGCCGCTAATCCTCTGCGCTTTAGCAACTCATCAAATTGTTCGGGGTTTTCACGAATAAAACGAATATCATGCATAATACGAATCTTTATGGTTTTTGGTTATAGGCTGACTGCATTGTATCACAAGGATTGTAACCCCATAAAGAACAATCATTGGTATTGCCAAAGCCATCATGCTCAAAGCATCAGGTGGAGTAATAACAGCGCTTATAGCACACAGTATAAAAATCACCATTCTCCAACTAGATTTTAATTTCTGTAAACTCAACAGACCAAAACTAACCAATGTAAAAAGTATAACTGGCAGCTCAAACCCCAAACCAAAAACAAACATTAATCTTTGAGAAAAGCTTATGTAATCACTAAGCTTCGGTAAAAAATATAATGGCAAATCTTTATGTTCAAAACTGATAAAAAAACTAAAGGCGCGTGGTAACACAACAAGTTGAGCAAATGCCACTCCTATGTAAAACAAAGCCGGAATACACACCATGACGCCGCGCAGAACCTGACGTTCAGCTCTAAAAAGTCCAGGCCTTAAGAACAACCAAGTTTGTATTAAAAAAAATGGAAACGTCAACAACAGGCTAGCAAATAACGTTACATTAATCTCACTGAAAAATGCCTCAGGAAGGCTTGTGTACACTAAAGATCTTCCTTGTTCTAGAATGGGAGACAAGGGTTGTATGAAAATATTTTGCAACTTGTCTGAAAAGCTGTAGCAAACAGCAAAAAGTACAGTAAAACATAAAGCAACCTTGACCAAACGATTGCGTAGCTCTGTTAAATGAACATAAATAGCTTTTGGCTGATCAACTAACATTTAAATGTTTGCCTAAGGCTTGCAATGCTTCATCAAGAGTGATTGCTTGATTAGCACTATCTGGTTGTATTTTTTTCTTTAAAATCTTTTTGACTTGCCCCTGAGTAGTTTTAATCGTCGCTATGTAAGGGGCACCAAAAAACTGGTTAACGCGTTGCAATAAAGCAGGCTCAACATAACGTGCCGTCGCCATCCCAGAAGATGAAGTCACTAATTTCAATACCTTGCCTGATGGTTGGCTGTAAATCTCAACAGGAGAAAATCCTCTAGAAAATTCAGCTCCAACAACGGTTTCCCAATCATGAAAAAGCATGGCTTCCTTGTACGCATTTTGAATGCGTAAAGGTTTTAATGTGCGCGATACTAAGTATTGCAACGAAGCCATAATTAAAGAGATAAGGATAAACTGTTGAATGTTAGCATAAGCTAGTTAAAAGAAGAAAGTGAATCACAGAGGACAATCTCTCTTCGCTTTGTCTGCCATCTCTTGCCAAAATTCTTCAAAATCCTTTTCGGAAATATCTTGTGGAGCATAGCCTAGCGCGCCATCATATTTAATTCCTATGAATTGAATAGCTGGAAAATCAACTGCTAAAGTTTTTTGTATATCAACAAAATTCTTTTCTCTGTCATCAACCATTATAACAACTTTTGGCACATACCCACTTCCGTAAGGCGCACCTTTTGTCATGCCGACTTGTCGCAAAAATACACTTAATGTTTTACCCTTTCCAATTTCATTATTCTCACCATTAGAACAAAGAACACCGTGGTAAAGCATAGGATAACCATCAGCGTATTTGGGGAAATTCATGTAGGGAACAACACGCCCTTGAAAGGAAAAATTAAAACCAAGTTTTTGTAGCGTATCTTTTCGTTTGAAAACAATTTTGTTTTTACTATCTTTCCAAGAACCCGTTAAGGTTGCGGTCAGTGCAATTACGTTGATACCTTTGTCTTGCATCGCTCTTATAATTGTTGGAGAATCTTTTTCAATTAATTTTTGTGGTAATTTTGTTGTAAGTGTTAAAGCAATATCACGCTGAGCAGGTGTAAGAGGCTCAAAAATATTCTTTATAATGCTCTTGAATTTTTTAATAGCTGGATAATATGTCGCAGCATGATCAGGTTGGGTCAGAGTCATATCAACATCAAAAACTACTAAAATATCTTCTGCTCTTTGTTTTTTTAATAACTCATCAACTTTAGCTTGCACTTCATGAATTGAATAAACTGACATGATAGACTTCTCTTCTTTGCAAGCTGTTAATAAAACCAGCAAAAATACGATTTTGAAAATTTTTCTATTTTGAAGAAATGTCATTTTTGCAATTCTCTTAACTTTTGTATAATTTTCCAATTGATTCGATAATGAGCAATTATTTTATAATCATAAAGAATATCTTCTTCTTTAACCCCGGAAGAAATATTATGAATCACAAGTGGATTTTTTGAGCTAAAATTCACTAATGTTCGCAGAAGAGAGAAATTAGAATCACTAAGTATACCGATATGCAAAACTCCCCCACCCAAATCCCAAACGACTATATCACCTGGGATATATGCTTTACCTTGTACCTGCATCCCGTGAGTTTTAAAAAAATACATTAGGTTAGGGACACGCCGATGATCAATATTTGTATCTGTTTTTGAACTGTTCCAAGAGTTAGGGTATTTCGTCAAATTTATTTTTTTGTCAACATGAACAAGTTTTTGTAGATCGAGACAAAAGGCATTACGAAAGGCACGCACAATAACGTCTGTACATACACCTTCTCTAATACCTACATCTCCATTAGGATACATTATTTTTTGATAAGCAGGGTTATATGAAATTGTTTTACCTATTTGATCCCTTGCAGCACTAACAAGAACTCTTTCAACTTTCTCATGAGAAGCTGAAAGACTGGAAAAAGACAAGTAGAACGATAATAAAAAATTAAAAAATATCACTTATCAGCACTAATAAATCATGATTACATAAGTAATATGCCACACAAGCACGATATAAACAAAGAAAATATGTGGGTTTAAGTTGGAGGGGAGATTTTCGAGAATAGTCCGAGAGATACATTTAGTTTGAAAGAAGCGTGTTGTCTGAGCGAAGAGATTTGGTGAGGACCGACTTTCCCA
>JBAXJB010000042.1:0-10759 GCA_037138055.1 Alphaproteobacteria bacterium
TCATAGCGATACATTCATAGCGATACATTCATAGCGATACATTCATAGCGATACATTCATAGCGATACAGGAGAAAATCATGAAAACAAATAAATTATTACTAAGTGCGGCATTCGTAGCTATTTCAGCTAGCGGGTTTTCTGCAGTTGAAGGGGACGAAGAACGTGTTCAAGTTTTACAACAACAAAATGTACCAGCTTATGAGGCGGCACTTTTTGGAACAGATACAAAAGAATTATTAGAATCTATCAATTCTGGTGATCTCACTAACTATATCAATATGGTAAGTGCTGATGTGCTGACAAAAGCAAATTTTTTTTTTGACAGCTTGGAGCCAGGCCCATTTGATCGATTGCTTGATGATAGTTTGAATTTTTATGATTCTGATAATTTGGATGGCTCAATGACATCGGGTGGCTCAATGACAAGAGACAACTTTAAACATGGTTTGCAAGTAATTTTTGAGTCTATGTGTCCTGTGTTTCCTTCTTTTCGGGTTCCGGTTAATGCAACACTAGCTTCTCTTCTTAAAACTAAAGAACAAGTTGTTATGACATACGTGGAAGCAATATTTAGATTTCTTAACAGTATAGCATCCCCTGATGACACGCTAATGGACGAAAGTGATACCTTAAAACGAGCTTTTGTTCTAGCTATTCTTCGATAAACCACTACAAGAAAGCTCTTCATCGTAACTGAAGAAGAGCTTTTTTGCATTTTTTACTGCTAAAAACTTGAACGCTTGGTCTAGTAGCGCATTGCACCTGCATGTTACTATTTTAAAAAATACATAGCATATTGCTAAAAATAGTGATTCTTGATTATCTCCCTTCAATTGCAGCATTAACAGTTATTCAACTGCTAGGCGTGATGAGCCCAGGTCCTGATTTTGCGGTTGTTATGCGCAATAGCTTGGTTCATACACGAAGGGCTGCAATTTTTACGGTGCTTGGTGTCACCTGTGGTGACCTTTTACACATGACCTACATAGTTCTAGGGCTTGGTGTGATTATTGCTAAGACTGCTTGGCTGTTAACTTTCCTCAAATATATTGGCGCTGGGTATCTGATTTATATTGGAATTTTAGGGATAAGGACAAAAAAACATTCAGCAGACTACGCAGAGAAAGCACATCAGCATAAAGTGCTTGCTGATTTTAAGGCCTTTCGTAGTGGATTTTTCACAAATATTACTAATTTCAAAGCAATGCTCTTCTTTATAGGTTTGTTTTCCGGGTTTATAACCCCTGAAGTGCCAAATATGGTGATCGCAATCTATGTTGCTATTATTCTGGTGTCTACGTTTGCATGGTTTTTAATAGTTGCTATATTCTTTTCCAATAAACATCTCATCTCATTTTTTAAAAATTTTCAGCATATCATTGAGCGCGTTACCGGGGGATTTTTGATTTTACTAGGGTTAAAAATACTATTTACTAAGGGAAATTCTTAAATACTTTTAAAAATTTAACCAGTTTTTGATTGCAAAGTCGTCAGTTATTGGCTAGTAATAAAAGGGATGTAGCCCAGTTTTAGCCAAGATATGTGTCGTCGTTTCAGAATAAGTAGATACGCCCTATGACGACGGCTTCAATTTCAGAAAATAATCAGCAAAATACAAAAATTCATTCAACTGTTTGGAAAATCGGTTGGATGATGTTTCTCATTAATCTGTCATTCGTGATGGGGTATAGCTACATTGCCATTTACATGGACTCTTTAGGGGTTGCCATGGCATGGATTGGCGTTGCTGAAGGTATAGCTGAAGCTAGTTCATATATTATGAAATTATTCTCAGGCATGCTCAGTGATTATTTTAGGCGACGAAAACCATTAATGGTAGTTGGTTACTCATTGATTCTCTCCAGTCGAATTCTTTTTGGTTTTGCCAATTCACTTATGCCAATATTCGCTGGACGCTTAGGTGAACGTATTGGTAATGGTATTCAATCAACGCCACGTGACACCATGGTTGCCGATGTGGTGCCTGCTAAACGTATTGGCGCTGCTTATGGTTTGAAACGAGCTCTCTCTCAAGGAGGAGCATTTCTTGGTGCCATTGTGGCAATGTTTGCGATGCGCTTTTTCGATAACGATATTCAATCAGTATTTCAAGCAGCTGTAGTCCCGGCAATTTTGGCCTACGGCATTCTTATATTTTTCATCAAAGAGCCAAAACGTTTTAATCACTCTGCAGTATCAGCTGAGATTCCTTTACCGGAAGAAAAACGTCGTCATCCTATTAGCCTTAAAAACTTACCTTTGCTTGGTAAGTCTTTTTGGATGCTAATGCTTGTTGCAGCAATATTCATGCTGTCACGGTTTAGTGAAAGCTTTTTATGTTTGTATGCCCATAAAGCATTTGATTTACCTAAGGAGAACGTTCCTTTGGTAATGATGGTGTTCAATGCTGCGTGGTGTCTAACTGTGTATCCAGTTGGGCGTATGGCTGACCGCATGAACCGCTACTGGTTCTTAATTATTGGTATTTTGTTTCTAGTTCTTGCAGATATGGTTTTGGCTAATGCGACCTCTTTAACGATGGTGTGGATTGGCATTGCTTTTTGGGGGGTGCAATATGCTATTACCCAAAACATTTTTCTGTCACTTATTGCTGAAATAGTTCCAGAGGATCTGCGTGGTACTGGTTTTGGCTGTTATTATGTTATTTGCGCGATTTCAGAATATTTTGCATGTCACCTTATTGCTGGTGTTGTGTCAGAAAATTTTGGCCAAGCTCGTATGTTTTTGGCCAGTGGTGTAATTGCGGTGTTTTCTTTACTGGTCCTTATCGTTATAATGGGCTATAAAAATAAGAGATAGTATTGGACTACTGAAAGTTCAATTTTCAAGGTAAAGAGATTTTATGACTATTCCATTGATGCCAAAAGCAACTGCCGTTTGGCTTATTGAAAATACAGCCCTTGGGTTTAAGCAAATTGCTAAGTTTTGTGGTCTGCATATGCTAGAGGTTCAAAATTTAGCAGATAGCGAAGCAACTCATGGCATGTTGGGTTTTGACCCTATTGCTTCAGCGCAGCTTACTCTAGAAGAAATTCATCGTTGTGAACAAGACGAAACTGCAGAATTGCAAATATCTGCAGCCATTTCTGCAGATAGCGTTTTGGGCAAAAAGCGTCCACGTTACACTCCGTTGTCTAAGCGCCAAGAGCGTCCAGATGCTATTTCATGGTTGGTTAAATACTATCCAGATTTAACAGATTCTCAGATCTCAAGGCTTATTGGCACAACGAAGATTACTATTGATGCTGTTCGTACAAAAAGCCATTGGAATGCGCAAAACATTAAGCCCCGCAGTCCTGTTCAACTAGGTTTTTGTACTCAGGCTGAGCTTGATAACGCTGTGAAACTTCTTAAGAAAACACAAGAAGCATCATGATTGTTGTTGCTGCACTTTACCAATTTGTGGCGCTGCCTAATTACCTAGATTTACAAGCACCATTATTAAGCTTCTGTAAAAGCCATGGCGTAAAAGGAACTTTATTACTTGCCGCTGAAGGTATTAACGGTACTATTGCTGGAACCCGTTCAGGCATTGACGCAGTTGCTGCGTATTTGATAGAAGCTGGACCTTTTAAAAACCTTGAATATAAAGAGTCAAAAGCAGAAACAATGCCTTTTTTGCGCATGAAGGTAAAGCTGAAAAAAGAAATTGTAACCCTTGGTGCGCCTGCCGCGGACCCTACGCAAATGGTTGGAACGTACGTTGCGCCTAGTGACTGGAATGCTTTAATTTCTCGCAGCGATGTAGTCACGATTGACACACGCAATGACTACGAGGTCATGATTGGCTCGTTCAAAGGTGCTGTAAACCCAAAAACGACGACATTTAAAGATTTTACAACATACACTGAAGAAAACCTTATGCAGTATAAAGACAAGCCAGTGGCTATGTATTGCACGGGTGGTATTCGCTGTGAACGCTCAACTGCATATCTTAAAGCAATAGGGTTCAAAGAAGTTTATCATCTGAAAGGTGGTATTTTAAAATACCTTGAAGAAGTTCCTGAAGAAAAAAGCCTTTGGGAAGGGGAATGCTTTGTTTTTGACCAGCGCGTTTCTGTTCGTCATGGTCTTGAGCTTGGTGAATATGATCAGTGCTATGGTTGCCGTATGCCGATTACTGAAGAAGAAAAAGCATCAGAACATTATTTAGCGGGTATTCATTGCCACCATTGCTATGATTCTCATAATGATGTGCACTATCAGCGTGTTAGTGAACGTCAAAAGCAAGTTCAGCTTGCAAAAGCCAGAGGGCAAAAACACATTGGTGATGTTTCAGAGACAAGACCAAGCACGCCTTCGCATTAAGGCTTGAACCTCTTGGAATTTGTTTTTGCTTCTGAAATAGCGTCTTTAAAAAATTCAAAAAATCGTCTTTTAGGCGTTGATCATGGGGAAAAGCACGTGGGCCTTAGCCTGTGTGATTTAACCTGGACAATTGCCTCCCCTTTTAAAGTATTAAGTAAACCAGAGCTTTTGCAGCAGTTTCAAAAACTTGTATCTCAAGAAAACATCGTCGCTGTTGTGATTGGTTGGCCCGTGAACATGAACGGAACTGTTGGGCCGCAATGCGAAAAGGTTCAGCAGTTTTCTGAAAAGCTTATTAAAGTATTTAATATTCCCTTTTGCGCGTGGGATGAACGGCTATCAACCATGGCCGTGCACCGCACCATGATTGAAGCTGACTTATCACGCAAACGCCAACGTGAGGTTGTCGACAAAATGGCAGCAGCCTATATGCTGCAAGGCTTTCTAGAAAGCCTAAGGGGCTAATACTTTAAAGTCTTTTAATATTTTCAGTTTGTTTCCGCAGAGATTTTTTTTGTTCCACATCTGCAACAACAAAAAAGAGATTGCCACCAACTGGTTTCTATAGGCAACGTCTCATGGACATCTACGGTGATTGATGATTCAGTAGGTTCCAGATCTGTCTCTTTTTTTGCTGCGTTTACTGGTTTATACTGTCCGACATGAGTTGTTAGCCAATCTGGTCCTAATTTTTCATCACAATATTTCAATATATTATCTATAGGGAGCAAAATAGAGACTTTGTCTCTGCCACCGATAAAATGCTGTTTTGTTGCATAATCTAGCCGAGTAGCTTGTTTTTCTGGATCTTCTTCGCCAATATTTTGATAGGCTGACTCTGATGTGATCGCAACAAAGGGCGGAAGTGAAAACGTCGCTGTTTTAGCTTCTTCCATAATTCTTGCGAGAGCAGTGGGTCCTGGTTCTGGCATGGAAATATCGCACAAAACTAAATTAACACCTAAAAGATTTTCTAATGTTATTTTTGAACCGTCGTCCAGGAATTTGATATGTATTTCAGGGTTATCCACTCTTCTTTTGTTATATGGCGTAATAGAAATATTGGCCACCGAGCGAATCGCTTGCATGTCATCAACAAGCAGTACATTAATAATGCGAGTTTGAGCACCGCTTGGGTCCGGTTTTAGCTCTAATTCTTGAGCGAAGCAAATGTTCTCTATTAGCAATAAAAAAGATATGAGTGTCTTACACTTTCGTGACATAGTATATTTTACAAAGAAATATTATTAGCAATTGTACCAGATATCACATCTTTTTCAATCAAATAGTAGTTAAAAAATGCTTTTTATACTTGGAAAAAGCTTTTGAAGGTTAATTTTGGTCCTCTTTATTGTATCTTAACGAGTCCGCGTAATTCATAAAAATTTATCTGGTATTTTTTTTATGGCTTGAATATAATAAGCGCACTACACAGTCAGGCTTTGGGCAACCTTGCCCACCGATGCAGTATCGGCCTGATGAGGTTTAATCGGAAACAAAGGAGACTACTACTATGGCTATGCCAACATTTACAATGCGTCAGTTACTAGAATCGGGCGTACACTACGGACACAATACACGTCGCTGGAATCCTAAAATGGCACCGTACATTTTTGGTGAACGCAGCGAAGTTCACATTTTAGACTTGCAACAAACTGTTCCTATGCTACATAAAGCGTTAGAAGTAGCTCGTGACACTGTAAAAGCAGGTGGACGCGTACTTTTTGTGGGAACAAAAGTTCAAGGCTCTGACATTGTTAAAGAATCAGCTAAGCGCTGTGGACAGTATTACATTAACCATCGCTGGCTTGGTGGCTTGCTTACAAACTGGAAGACAGTCAACCAGTCAATTAAGCATCTGAAAGAAATGCAAGAAGAGCTTGCGCATCCTGGCCGCATGACGAAAAAAGAAATTTTAAAGCTTCAACGTGAATACGATAAGCTTGAGCTAGCTATTGGTGGTATCGCCGACATGGGTGGTTTACCTGATATGTTATTTGTTCTTGATACAAATAAGGAAGCAATTGCAGTTCTAGAAGCTCAACGTTTAAGCATTCCAATTATTGCGATTATCGATAGCAACTCAACACCTGATATGATTACGTATCCGATTCCAGGTAACGATGATGCAACTCGTGCGATTCGTTTGTACTGTGACCTAATGGCTGATGCTATTCTTGATGGTTTGCAAAAAGGAATGGTTGCTGCTGGTATTGATATCGGAGCATCTGCTGACCTTGTTGTTGACGATGTTATTGTTGACGATCAATCACAAACAATTGCGTAATTTAGGAGAGCAGAATGGCTGAGATTACACCAAATTTAGTAAGAGAATTACGCGAAAAATCAGGCGCAGGCATGATGGATTGCAAAAAAGCACTTGTTGAAAACAACGGTGATTTAGAAGCAGCAGTTGATTGGTTACGTAAAAAAGGTTTGGCTGCCGCTGCTAAAAAAGCAGGGCGTGTTGCTGCTGAAGGTTTGGTTGGAGTTGCTGCTTCTGGCAATGCTGCAGCAGTTGTTGAAATCAACGCTGAGACTGACTTTATTGCGCGCAACCCACAATTCCAAGCAATGGTTCTGCAAGCAGCTGAAATTGCAGCAGCATCAGCATATACTGTTGAATCACTAGCGCAAGCTCCATTTAAAGGCGAAGCAGCTACATTAAGCGAAGAAATTACACGCTTAATTGCTGTGATTGGTGAAAACATGAACCTACGTCGTGTTGAACGCTTAAGCGTTGTAAACGGTGTGGTTGCAACTTATGTGCACAATGCAACAACGCCTGGCTTGGGCCGTATTGGTGTTTTGGTTGCGTTGGAGTCAACTGGTGACGCTGCAAAATTACAAGATCTAGGTCGTAAGATTGCAATGCATGTTGCAGCTGCAACGCCACAATCATTAGATATTGCATCACTTGATCCTTTGGCATTAGAGCGTGAGCGCGCAGTTCTTGTTGATCAAGCACGTGCTTCTGGCCGTCCTGAAGAAGTTATTCAGAAAATGGTTGAAGGTCGTGTTCGTAAATTCTACGAAGAAGTTGTGTTGCTAGAGCAAGTTTTCGTTATGGATGGCAAAACTAAAATCGCTGATGTTGTTGAACAATTTGCAAAAGAAATTGGCACACCAATAGTTCTAAAAGGATTTGTGCGTTACAACCTTGGCGAAGGTATTGAAAAAGAAGAAACTGACTTTGCTGCAGAAGTCCAGGCGCAAGCTGGGATAGCAGGTTAACCTGTGCCCGGCTACAAGCGGGTTTTATTAAAGTTATCTGGGGAGGCTCTTGCTTCCCCAGATCCACATCAAGAAGGTGCATATGGCATTTCACATGCCATGTTGCAAAAATTAGCAACTGACGTTGCAGCAGTTCGTGCAACCGGCGTTGAGGTATGTTTAGTCATTGGTGGGGGAAACATCTATCGTGGCATCCATGGTATGGAAAAACATGGTATTGACCGCTGCGCTGCTGATTCTATGGGCATGCTAGCCACTGTTATTAATGGTATTGCCTTGCAAAATGCCTTAACCCATGCGGGTGTTCCATCTAGGCTTATGTCAGCTATTCCTATGCCATCGATCTGCGAACCATATATTGTTCATAAAGCAGAGCGTCATTTGAAAAAGGGTAGGGTTGTTGTGTTTACGGCAGGCACTGGTAGTCCGTTCTTTACAACTGATACTGCTGCCACATTGCGTGCCGCTGAAATGAACTGCAACCTTATGCTAAAAGCAACCATGGTCAAAGGTGTTTTTTGCAGTGACCCTAAAACAAATTCTGCTGCCGTTTTTTTGCCCAAACTTACCTTTGATCAGGTTAAAGAAAAGCAGCTAAGGGTTATGGATGCTACAGCCATTGCCTTGGCCCAAGAAAACAAAACCCCTATTGCTATTTTTTCAATTTATGAACCAGATGGTTTCAAAAAAGTCTTGCTGGGCCAGACAGAATTTACGTTAATTAGCTGATTTCTCTGAAGAAAAACTTTAGATACTCTCTGCTGAAGTGGGTGCTCTCAACCATTCAGGAATTGATATGTCGCATATTACACTAGATCGGCAAGAAAATTCTGCTTTCTCGTATGGTGTCATTAGATATGTAGCGTGCTTCTTTGATCCCAAACTAATAACAGGCAGCTCTACACTTTTACTTTTCACTGCATAATACTTGAACAAACGAATGTCATGTGTGTGATCTTCTATGCTTGTGCATGTGCCATATTTTGCTTGAGTGGGGTCTGGTAATTCTTTTTCTTCTTTCAGAAATGGCCAAAGACTTGGTGAACAACTAACTAGTCTAAGAGTTTTTTGAGAAAGTGCACGGGGCGTAATTAATAGGTAAAGATTTGTAATTAGTTCATCATAAAATTGGCACATTGTTGTGTAACATGCCATTTTTTCCAGCATTCTTTCGGATCCATCGAGTTTTAATTCTCCATTCCTAAGATGATTCTCATAACATTCTAGCATTTCAAATCGGCTATTCAAGAAGCTGCACATCATCATGTTCAAAACTTTACCATTATCATTATATTGGTTTAATTCTGTAATAAAATTTTCTTGTTTGGATAGTTCTATATTGTTTTTTGTTATTTCTTGTAAATTGTATATGTAATCCTCGTCTTTCTCATATTTTTCGATTGCAAATTTGCTGTAATCTTCTGAAAAAATAGAATACTTATGAATAATTTCTATAGCTTTATTGCAAACGCGTTTCTTTAATTCTCTTGTTATTAATTCTTGTCCTGAAGTAGCTTCCAGTCCCATAAATGAGAGAAGTAATACGACCCCAACAAAACGCAAAAGAGCATTCCTATTCATATATC
This sequence comes from Alphaproteobacteria bacterium, assembly GCA_037138055.1. Lineage (GTDB taxonomy): Bacteria > Pseudomonadota > Alphaproteobacteria > Paracaedibacterales > CAITNM01 > CAITNM01. The sequence continues at coordinate 9,152 of JBAXJB010000042.1, forward strand.
GCCTAACTATTTGTTGAATCCTATTGTTTCATAATAAAATATTAAAAAATACGTTATAAAACGTAACAATCTATTTATTATAATAAATAACCGATGAAGTATAATATAATTACAAATAAAAGTTTTTGCAAGAATTTTTGTCAAATGAATTCATAGCTGCTCTTGCTTTTAAATGATGTAAAATTTACTATGCATTAACAGTTTTGGATCTAGAGCCAAAACCAAGCAAATATCAAAACCTTGAGGGATTATGACAGTACGTTTAGAAGAATTTTCCAGTCGGATGCAAACAGCAATTGATGTTTTAGTCAAAGAGCTTTCAGGCCTTAGGGCAGGGCGTGCTTCGGTTAACTTGCTTGATCCTATAAAGGTTGATGCCTACGGAACGTACATGCCACTCTCTCAAGTGGGTACAGTTACAGCGCCAGAACCACGTTTGCTTGTTGTACAAGTGTGGGATAAGGGCATGGTCAAAGCGGTTGAAAAAGCTATTCGCGAATCATCGCTAGGCGTTAGTCCAGCGGCTGATGGTCAGCTGGTTCGTGTTGTATTGCCTGATTTGAACCAAGAGCGCCGGCAGGAACTTGCCAAGCTTGCATCTAAATATGCTGAAGAAGCAAAAATTAGCGTGCGTAACGTTCGTCGTGAAGGTAACGACATGATTAAGAAACTTGAAAAAGATAAAGCAATTTCTGAAGATGATTCACATCGTTTAGTTGATGATATGCAGGAAGTCACAGACAAGCACATCAAAAAAATTGATGAGCTTGCCGCAGTGAAACAAAAAGATATTATGCAGGTTTAGGTGCTCTTTTTGCGCTTAAACCTAGGTTTTATATGATAATAATACAGATGGAGAAACAATAGCGTTATCAAAATGGTGATTTCTGCTGCCTGATTAAAAGTTTCTAGAAGGGGAGCAGAGAGAGGAATCTCTGATATTATAATTGTCAGCACATATAATATAGATAAAATGACAACAGGAGGATTTACAGGAGTGTCGAATTGCGTTTTGCAAATGTTCTTGAAAGTTCTTTTTTTGAGTTGATATTCTAACCAATATTTCAAAAATGTATTTCTGTAAAATCCTAGAATGAAAAATAAAAAAATGTTAATTTGTGGTAATAAAGTCTCGATAATCGTTAATGAAATCACGACCAAAAATAACCCGCGATATATCATCCATAGATTTCCAAAAAAAGCAGCTCCCCAGTTCCAAGTATTTTCGCCATTTTTCCAATTACGATAGACTTTTCTATAGTAATCAAATTGCTGTTCGTCTTGCTCTTTCATTAAATATTTAGCGTGTTCTGTACCATGCAAAAACTCAATAAATTGTCGCTCAGAAAAAGAAAGAGTTATAGATTTTCTGTGTTTTATAAACAAAACATATCACCAAATAACAAATACAACTCAATGTAACAATAATTTTTTAAAAAACTGTTAAATTTCTGAAGATGATTCACATCGTTTAGTTGATGATATGCAGGAAGTCACAGACAAGCACATCAAAAAAATTGATGAGCTTGCCTCAGTGAAACAAAAAGATATTATTGACTAACGTCAATTAGAATTTCTCCTAACGACAATTAAAAGTTCCATTTATTA
>JBAXJB010000043.1:0-9710 GCA_037138055.1 Alphaproteobacteria bacterium
TAAATCTCCTTCACCCATTTATTAAACTTGCTTCAGGGGTTTTGCAGAGGGTTCACTTATGTATAAGCCTACCGTAAGAATTTTTATTCAATCAAATGAAAAAAGCTAGTTCTTTATTATAATTTTCAACTCAACGTGTTTACGAAATCTTAATCAGGCAAAGATTATCATAAAAATTATCTAAATTTTTATGGGAAATGCAATGCGTACATATTCACAGTGCCTTAACGCTGTTTTTTTATTTTTTCTATTGTTTAACTTTGGTGATTGTTCGCTTATTGCAAGCACTGCATTTGCGGAAGAAGATCTTTTTGCAAGGCAGACCTTTGACGAATCTCAACAAAAAGCAATTAGAATAACATTTGCAGATATAAGGGAAACTCAACCAGAAATGTTAGATGCCATTCCTTTTCAATATGCAGCAAGAAAACTAATTACAAATGAACTGAATGTAGACCAAATTTGCGCAACAGTTGCTGGGTTGATTATGTCTAAGAACGAATTAGAATCACCAGCTTTTATCAACTGCTTAGAAAAAATATATGCAGAGCGAATAGCAAATTCAACAATGCAATTAAAACAAATAGGTGCAATTTTTATATGCTTAAGTACTACAGATTTACGTGTTTTTGAATATCCCGCTTTTGCAGATCAATTAATAAAGTTGATAACACCAAAGACACCACCAGCAGACATAGCAAATAGAATTCTTAATTTGGTTACTATTACCCAGCGATTACTTTCATAAAAGGAGGTTTTATGCCCTACCCAGATTTTCGCAGTAATTCGGCATTGTCATATTCATGCAAAATTAAAAGCTCTCGCAGGGCCAAACCTTGGGAAGATGATAGATCAGGGTCATTTTTCAATGCTTCGTTCGCCATATTATGTGCTTTGGCGAATAAGTCTTCTAGAAAAGCGGCATCTTCTGGGTCTTCTTGGATTAAGTCACAGAGACGGAATTTTGGTACACCGCTTTGTTTGGTGCCAATGATTTCGCCGCCACCGCGTAAGCGCAGGTCTTCTTCGGCAATTTTAAAACCGTCGTGGCAATCACGCATGGTTTCTAATCTTCTGCGTGCTTGGAAACTTAATGGTTGTCCGTATAACAGCAAGCAGAATGATTGAATATCATTACGCCCTACCCGACCCCGCAATTGGTGCAGCTGCGCCAGGCCAAAACGTTGAGCGTGTTCAATAACCATGACGGTGGCTTGGGGAACGTCGACCCCTACTTCTATCACGGTGGTTGACACCAACAACGTTGCTTCTCCGCTTAGGAAACGTTGCATGGCGGCGTCTTTTTCCGGGCCCTTCATGCGACCGTGCATAAGTTCAATTTTGTCACCGAATATTTCACGTAAACTATCACAACGGGCAACGGCTGCTGCTAAGTCACTTTTTTCAGATTCTTCAATTAAAGGACAAACCCAGTAAACTTGCCGCCCTTTGCTCATGATTGCTTTGATTTGTTCAATAACTTCATCGAGCCTATCAACGCTAATGACTTTGGTTTGGATGATTTTTCGACCCAAGGGTTTTTCATTGAGAATGGAAACGTCCATATCGCCATGGTTTGCTAAAACTAGGGTGCGTGGAATGGGCGTTGCGGTCATTGATAATATATGTGCTGTTTTAGATTTGCTGGCCAAAGCGAGGCGCTGTTCAACCCCGAAGCGGTGTTGTTCATCAATAACTACCAAACCCAGCTGTTGAAAGATAACGGAGTCTTCTAGCAATGCATGGGTTCCAACTATAATTGTAGCTTCGCCTGATTTTATAGTTTCAATCACTTTATCGCGAATTTTGCCTTTTTCACGGCCGGTAAGCATGGCGACAGTTAGTCCTAATGGCTGCAGTAATTCACCAATTTTAGCGGCATGCTGGCGTGATAAAATTTCTGTTGGCACCAAAATGGCTGTTTGTAGACCTTGGTCGGCTACGTCTAATGCTGCCATGACTGCTACTAAAGTTTTTCCGCTGCCAACATCACCCTGCAATAGGCGCACCATTTGCTGACCGTTTTGCATATCACCGCGCAACTCTGCAATGGCTGAAATTTGCGCATTGGTTAATTTAAATGGCAGTAATGCTTCAAGCTGAGCGCCAAGTTTTGGTACGTATGTATTCTTAGAAATAACCTTTGGCTTGGTGCGACGATTACTTAAGGCCATGCCCAAATGATAGGCAAGAAATTCATCAAAAATAAGGCGCTGACGAGATGGGTCAGTAAAATTTAGATTTTCATAAACTTGGGGCTGGTGCACATTTTTTAGAGCACTCAAGAATGAAGGGTATTTGCTGTCGGTAATCCATTCGGGCATTTCCTTGGATGGTTTAATTACCTGATCAATAACGCTTGCAACCATAGACCTGGTAAGGCCTGCGGTGAGTCCATAAACACGCTCGGCACCAATCCATTTGCTCATTTCATCGAGCGGGCCCATGAAGTCTGGATGGGACATATGGTAACGCACCGTGTCGTGAGCACGGTCACATTTTAGCTGACCACTGATGCCAATTTTTCTTCCCTCTGGTGCTACGCGCTGTAAAAAGCGATCGTAGGCATTGAAAAAGAGTAATTCGAAGCGATTGTTTTTGTTATCACGCATCCATATACGGTAAGGGGAACGCCTGCGCAAACCAGGTTGGTGTAGTTCTACAGTGGCTTCAAAAGTGACCAAAGTATTTTCAGGAGCTTCTTGAATATTATCTATTTTAGTTCGAAAGCTAAGTTGAGTTGGCAAATGCCACAAAAGATCAATGAACCGTTCGCCCACTAATTTTTTGTAAAATTTTTCCCGGCGCTTTCCAATAGCAGCAAGCGTGTGTAGTTCTGTTAGATAATAGTCTAACGGTGCGGACATGATTTTAGAACTTCAACCAATTCTTGCATTTCTTCTTGTTTTCCAATGGTAATGCGTAAATAGCTAGGTAAATTGTAAGCACCCATTGGGCGGACAATCAATCCTTTTTGCCCTAAATATTTATAGACTTCTTGAGTGTTTTCAAAATAGGCCATGACGAAATTTGATGTGTAGGGAATCATAGGAATACTCAGGTCATTCATGTCGCTTACAAATGCAGATAAATTTTTCTTATTTAGCTGCGTGCAATGAGCAATCCAAGCTTGATCACCAAGCGCTGCAATTCCTGCTGCTTGCGATAAACCTGTTGTGTTAAATGGTGGGCGAATACGGCTGATTGGATCAACAATTTCAGGATGTGCATATAGCCAACCTAGTCGTAAGTTTGCCATTCCGTACGCTTTTGAAAAGCTACGTGCCATGACCACATTTGGGTAACGTTGCACCCATTTTGTGCCACAGTGATAGTCGTCACCATCCATATATTCTGCATATGCTGAGTCAAACACAACAAGTACGTGGCTTGGCATACGCTCAAGCAAATCATCAATTTCAGTGTTGGTTAAATAGTGGGCAATTGGGTTGCCGGGATGATCAAGATAAAATATTTTTGTGCGCGGCGTTACCCGTTCAAGAATTGCGTCAACATTTAGTTTAAAATTAACCCGGGGAATTTCTACAGGAATACCGCCCATAGCCAAAGTAGCGATTTGATAAACACCAAAACCATGTTGAGGGATAAGAACTTCATCGCCCTTACCAACATAAGCACGAGCTAAAAGGTGAAGAATATCTTCCGAACCATTACCGGTTACAATCCATGCAGGATCAATACCATGAGTTTGACCGATTGCTGCGCGTAGTTCGTTTGCTGCACCGCTTGGGTAACAATGAATTTTGTCTGTGTACTGACGTACAACTTGTTTTACGGCATCTGATGGACCATATGGATTTTCATTAGAAGCCAATACTACCCTGCGAACAAAACCTGGCGGGGTTACGTCACCGCCAATATATGGAGAAATTGCATAGATAGATTCATTAGACTTTGGAAAACCCATTTTGACCTGTGACATAGAACACTAGTTCTAAATAGCATATTCGTAATGACGTTTCAATGTGGGGCGATGATTAATGCACGCCTTGCATGAGAATTTCAACAGTCAAATTAATAATTCATTAACAAAAAAAAACAGTACACTGATTGTATGTGCACTGTAATAAGTTTTACTTAGTGGTTTTTTATTTTATTTTTATTGCATTTTTTGCTGCTGCTCCTGTTTTTGGAGCTGTCGCCGCCCCTGTTGCGAGTCACGCAGAAATTAGCCTATTCAGAGCAAAAGAAGCAGATAAAATTGCTCAATCCAAAAATAATCTTGGCACTAAATTAGATGTGCTTGGTGCCTTAACTTGTTTAAAAGAAAAGCTACACAAAGCACCTAGAGCAGAAATGAGTTTTATTCAATTTTCTAGGTTTGTTTTTGGCATGTTGGTTGGGAATGGTTACCCAAATGGCGTAACAACAACGCTAAGAGCGAATCCAGCCGAAAAAGTTGAAATTGAAAAAATTGTAAAAGAAGCCTCAGTTTATGTTAAAAAATACGATTTTAAAGAGCCCAATATTTGGAGCGCAGATGTAAATTCTGCCGAGCAAAAAGAACAGCATGCAGGCGTATTAAACGCCTGGTGGGACGGCGCTAACAGAAATGAAAAACTTTCAATTCAACCTAAAAACGCAGAAGCAAATGCTCACGATTTAGATGTTGACAAACAAATTTTCGAAGGACCATATGCTGAGGTTCCCAAAGTAGCCATGGATGCATTGTATAAAGAAAATATGATAAATGCTCCTTTGATATTACGTTTCATTGAATATTTTTCAAAACTATCTGATGCAAAGAAAGAGTTTATATTGAATTACCTACAAAGAAATCCCACAAAACAACGTGCGGATTACCTTATGACTTATATTGCGAGAGAATTAAATAAAGCCATCCCGCCAAATGCTGCAGTTCTTGTTGCCCCGGTTCCGGCGGCTTTGCCGCCTGCACCTCCACCTGTTGCTATTGCTGTTGCAAACCCCCGTGCTGCTTATGAAGCGTTAATTCAAGGTAATCTGAGCCCAGATCAACGAGAAATGCTAAACGAATTTATAACCATTGCCTTAACACCTGGGATAGATGAATGGCAAACTGACATCATAAAGGAATTTATTAGAAATTATGTTCAATTAGCAGATTCACACAAGAGAGATGCTTACGTAGAATTGGGAAATTTTATAGAGCCAGGATTCAGACAACGTCGCCCCGGACAAAGAGAAGTGGATGCATTCAAAGCGCTTGTAAATAATGGGGATAAAACTCAAATAATAATAAACTTAAAATGGTGGTTAGATGACCAAATAGCTAATCATGCGTTCATATTAAATGCTCCAGTTGCTCCTGCTGCTATTATCGCGCCAGCAGTTGTAGCACCTGCGGCCATTGCAGCTCCTGCTGAAGATCCTTTTATTGCAAAATTAAAAAAAGATATTGTTATAGCCGACTTCACACAAACACTAGATTCAGCCATAGAAAAACAAAACATTGCAAAAGCAGCAATACTGCTTACGAATTTCAAAGCGATTGGTATAGAAACTTTTAATGCAGGCTTGATAACCTGGCAAGAAGTTGAAAATATTAGTAGGTTTGCAACAGATTTTTCTAAATTATCTGACGCGGATAAAAATGCCATATGTGCGCACCTTCAGAATTTAATTTGGAATGGGATACATTCTGGAGCTGGCAGATATGAGATAGAAGAAATGGTGCCGATAAACGGCTGGATAGGTGGTCAATGGGGAGTCGTAAGACATGAGCCACAAATAATTCAAGCAACAAAATCAGAAAACCTTGGAAACTTGCTATTACCTGTAACGTATCCTCCCAGATCAGCAGAAGATTTATTGAGAAGTAAAGCAGAATTGGTAAAAGACACGTGCAATTATTTGCGTGATCAAATAGCGAACAATTCTATGCAGTTATTAAGCGAAGCACAAATAGCACAAGAAGCGGCAAATGCAGCTTTAGGATTTAGATGGCATTTCTGGAAAGGCCCCACGGGCAGAGCGCCAGCTAGAAAACATTTTAATATGCCAACACCAAACCCCGGGCAAGCATTAACACCAAGAGGCATGCACTTTATAGAATTTTTTATGGATATGGTTATGCCCAAACTTGAAGAACTATATTATGCAAATAAAATTACAGCGAATGATATTGCATATGTGCTACGTGCCGCGGGCATGGGACTATTAGGACTGGAAGAACAAGAACTATATTTGATACAATTTAGAGCATATATTGATGGCTTTATTCTCGATATTGACGGAAAAATACCACCCGTTGGATACGTTTTAGCTTCGCTACCTTATTATGGCAATCCTTATCAAAAATTCCCTGATACTGCAGCTGATTCACACCCATTTAAGGAAATTGAGGTGGAAAAGCAAGCCCCTAATGTAACCCCCTTTCATTCTATACACGCAGAAAATCAATTAGAACCTTACAGAGACAGATACAATATAGCTGTTGACCAAGGAAATTTTACGGAAGTAAGAAAAAATACACTTAAAAATGATGTAATTGAAGGCTTCAAAGCAGCTTTAGATAATTTATCAGGCCTAATAAGAACAGGCTTTACCAGCGCGATTACATTGGGTGATGAACAAAAATTAATACAATTCATTAAAAGCTTTAACACTACAGTTTGCTATGATGGAACTACCGACGTAATAGCAGCAAAAGCTATTGAACTAGGGTTAATAGGAGAGGCAGTTGCTGCCCAAGGTCCAGTTACAAAAGAAGAAGCAGAGCAGCAGTTTGCAGCTGCACTAATGAACCCAGACTCTAAGCCAAAATTGAAAGCAATTTTTGAAGAAATAAGAGCGGATGGAGACAATAAATTAGATGGATTTATCAAAGCAGCAAGAGCGGCAGCAGGAGCACAAGGACCTGATGATTATCCCCCACTTCATCATACTTATCTGCCAGCCGCCACTGTTGTACTACAGGATTTTTTTGGGAATGTAGAAATAATTCGCGAAGTCGTAGGCAAAAATGCAGCAGGAAATTGCGCATTAACAGATGCACAAATTCTTGAACTTATCTATTGGTCTGCCGCTGCTGCGGATGGCGTACCACCTGCAGATGTAAACATTGCAAAGTTGTTTGGATATTAGAATTAGGTACTGTGGATCTCAGATCAAGCTGGAATAACCAAGCAGCAACCCCATCTTATTAAAAATTTCATAAAATTCTTCTAAATTGCTATAGAAATTCAAAAATCAAGCTGATACGCTTTTTGTATTGTGTTAATTTTTAGAGGAATTTATTTGCATGAAACAAAGATTTATACTTTTACTGTTGGGCATGTTTGCGTTATCAACGCCAACAAGTTACGCGGCGGCTGATGGGGAAGAGGCTCTCCAAGATTGTTCAATAAAACTATTTCATCATTCATCCTTGCAAGAACCTACGACTGAAGTTATTGCTGAACTTAAAGCTGAATTTAAAAGAGTAGGATTCATAGCAGTTGAAGGCGTTCCTGGGTTTGGTGATGCGTATCAACAATTTTTAGCAACGGCTCGAATATTCGCAGATCTTTCAAAAGAAGAGCAAGCAGTGTGCACTGGCGCAACTTACGCTGCACGCGGCTGGTCACGGGGTGTAGAAGTTTTCAATGGCAAAACCGACACTTACAAAGGCTCTTACTATGCTGTCGTTCCAGATGATTCAAGCAATGTCTGGCCAGATGAAAATCTTCCTCAACTTAGAAATGCCTACCAAAATGTTGCGACAATAGTATTGGAAGCTGGCAAGCAAATATTACCTCTTGTTGGCTTCACCCATGAAAATGTTAAAGGCTTAGGGCGGATGCTGCATTACAAATCTGTTGCTGGTGGTGAAGATGATGGTAACGCTAATTGGTGCGGAGATCACCGTGACCATGGAGTGTTTACATGTCTATGCCCGGAAGCATTTTACAGAGATGGAGAAGTTGTAAGTAGACCAGCAAATAGCGGGCTTTACATTGAAGGTCGCCCTGTTGGGATACCACTTGAAGATGCCATAACCAGAAATGTTGTGTTTTTCCAAATGGGTGAAGTTATAGAACTGATGACCAAAGGAGAAGTACGTGCAACGAATCATTTGGTGAAAAAGGCTACTGATGGTTCTGAACGCTTTGCTTTGGCAGTATTTGTTGACCCAATTGATGAAGTAATTATTAACTTTGGTGGTTCTTCAGCTGAGATTATTGATAAATACAAAGACCGCCTAACAGAAGAGGAAATTGTTAGTGGTATCGTGACTTTCGATGCATGGAACACAAGATCACTTGCAAAATATAATCCTAAGGAATTAGCGCCTACTACAGCTTAATAAGCTATAGACGTTAAAAAATGCCCCCCCAAGGTTAATAGCCTGGGGGGTTTTCTTACTTCAGCGTTGACGATTGATTTAGATAGGAATTACTATTGCAATCACGAGACTGAAACATTATATATATGATAAGCAAACTTAGAATCGAATTATTGTGAAAAAAATCAGCTTGTTGTTATTATTGCAATTCAACCTCATACTGTTTGCAACAGGTGAGACTGACCTTGTTCAAGAGCAATGTCTCACAAAAATTATCCCGCAAGCAGTGTTTTATGATTTAGAAGCAAAAACACCAAGCTCCACTTACCCCATATATCAGAGGGATTGCGTAGAAAACCTAATTAGAAACTTTTTAAATATGGCTTTTTTATTCCCAAATGGTGAGCTTAGGCCTGGGGTAGAAGAGAAATTTTCCAACGTAAACACTAAGTTAAGCACATATTATACAGCACATACTCCTGAAGAACGTATTTCTAATGATCCTGAAATGGGCAGAAAATGGCTAGAAACAACCATTGGTTTTGAGGGATTTGGTGTAAAATATGCACAAGCAAATAGAGAAATTACATCAGGAATTGATAACATTTTAGCACTTATGGAAGGATTTATCCCTTACCTTAGAAATGGGGGAACAATACCTGGTAAAGATCCTGATCAATACAGAGCTTATAAGTTGAATAAGATGTGCAAATGGTTAAGCACAGAGACAATAAGCATTGGATTTAACCCTAAAAGCATACGCAATAATCATGATGATGCAAAAATAGCTTTCAAGCTTATTGGAGATAAAATGCAAAAAGAAACAGTAACTTTGATTATTGGTAAAAGACATGTTTGTATTAGGCATCGAGACCAATTGGCCGCTTGATTTGTAGCTTGTTTATTTTTAAAAATTAGCAGGTCAGAAAATATTCATAGATTTTTAATATTTTTCAGACAATCATTATAATAGAATATATAAATAGTTATTTTGATGAAAAAAAAAGTATTCATCTTTATATGCATTTTTAGCACTTATTTATCAGCGACTCCTAATCTACAAAAATCAGATTCGGCAGGAATATCAGAACTGGTAGGAATACTAGTACGGTGTGCTAAAAAAAATCTTTCTTATATTAAAGCCATACAGTTATTACAGAATGGCACTATAAGAAAAATCCGAACAGAAAACCCTGATGCAGTTTTGTTTACGTACATTAATAAAACAGGTTCTAGTTCTGCTGAACTAAGAGCAAGCGAAGAGAGATCTCATACAACTGCAGCCAAGTCTGATTCACCGGACTCTTCAATGACAATTTCAACTGCAGATAGTGTAGCTAGATCCGATTCTCCTGACTCTTCAATGACAATTTCAACTACAGCTAGTGCAGCTAGATCCGATTCTCCTGACTCTTCAATGACAATTTCAACTACAGCTAGTGCA
>JBAXJB010000044.1:0-8718 GCA_037138055.1 Alphaproteobacteria bacterium
TATCCTTCAAATAAACCAAAATACTTATCTAGTCTGAAATTTTGCAGAGGGTTCCCTGGACCCAGATTAACATTCGATATAATGCCATTGTGAGAAGATGATTGAGGGTCTGCATATTTATATTTTCCGTAGCCTAAGAAAAAATCAAAACGAAAACCTGAACGGTCCAGAATTCCATTTATCGCATTAATTGACCCAAAGTAACTATACCAAGACTTGTCTCGGCCACTTACACCTGTATAAACTTGCATTGTATCATTGTCAGGGTCATTAGGTTGAGAGTTCGCCATTAAGTCTGTGCTTAATACTAATAGAATAATCAATTGCTTTTTTGATCTCAATTTTACTGCACAATATAATTAAATTCACTTGCTAAAGTCTTGCGTAGAAAATCGATACGGTCAATAGATCACGAATCTCTGGGGTAATTAAACCATATTTAGTGCTTGACGAATTTCTTGCATGTTTTTGCATGCAATGGCATTTGCTGCATCAGCGCCTTTTTTTAGGTGCTGCAGTAAAGATGCTTCATCGGCTAATAACTCAAGCATGGTTTTTCGAATAGGGCTTAAGTGGTCAATCAGCGTGCTTGCCAGCTTTGGTTTGAATTCTGAAAACTGTTTTCCTTCAAATTCCAAACAAACTTCAGCCAAAGATTTTTGAGTAAATAGAGAATATAAGCTCAACAGATTTTTAGCTTCAAGTCGCTCACCTAAGGCCTCTGCGGATCCTGGAATAGGTTCAGCATCTGTTTTTGCTTTGCGAATTTTTAGGTCAATTGTTTCGTCATCATCAAGCAAATGGATACGAGAATAGTCTGATGGATCTGATTTGCTCATTTTTTTTGAGCCATCACGCAAGCTCATAATACGGGCTGTTTCACTTTTAATAATGGGGTCAGGCAATGGAAAAATATTAGTGTTTACATAGTTATTAAAAGCCTGAGCAATATCTCGGGTTAATTCAACATGTTGTTTTTGGTCTTCGCCAACTGGCACGTGCGTTGCTTTGTAAATCAAAATATCTGCGGCCATTAGCGCCGGATAAACAAACAAACCTGTCATGGCTTGGTCTTTATTTTTGCCAGCTTTGTCTTTGAATTGGGTCATGCGTGAAAGCCAACCCATAGGGGTTATACAGTTGAAATACCAAGAAAGTTCAGTATGATAAGGTACGTGACTTTGTACAAAAATATGATTTTTCACAGGATCAATGCCGCTTGCAATATATGCTGCAGCAATGGTGAGTGTATTTTTACGTAAGTCTTTTGCGTCTTCAGCGGTGGTTAAGGCGTGTTGGTCAACTATACAAAATAGTCGTTCATCTACTTGGTCAATCATGCTAACCCAGCTGCGAATTGCACCTAAATAATTTCCTAAATGAATGTGTCCTGTGGGGCGAATACCAGAGAGAATACGTGTTGGCATGACTAAACCTTAACTACTTTTAAAAAAAGATTATATTTATTACATAGTTCAATGACGTTGTTAAAATCTAAAACTTGGGTGGTGTCTGCCGAAATAGCAATGCCATTTAATTTGCACTTATGCATAGCTACGATCGTATCTGTGCCAATGGTTGGTAAATCAACAAGGGTCGATTGATTTTGTTTTGCAATTTTAACCAAGACTCCGCCAGTTGGATGGCGTTTCAAGTTTACACAGCGCTCGATTAAACATTGAGTGCCTTCAATGGCTTCAACACCAAGAATTAAACCTTCTTGCGCAACACACGCCTGACCTACGTCAGCGTTTGATAAAGTACTTAAGACCAATTGCCCGCGAATGATATCGTTTTCATCAATACTATTTGGCTGGGCATTTGTGTATACGCCTGGTTTCAAAACTAAATTTGGCAAGAATTCTCGCGGACTTATAATTTGGAATCCTTCTTTTGCTAAAAGTTCGGTAATACCTTTTAGTAGCGTGTCATCTCCACCGAATGCTTTTGTGCTTAATTTTTGCATCCATTTTAATCCAACTGTATCAAAGCTTAGAGATGTAAATGAAGGGCGTGTGATTCTGCCAGCAAATATTAATCGCTTCACATTGTGCTGTTGAAAAAAACGTAAGATTTCTCCAATTTTTCCTAGGGTCGTTTGTAAATGATGACCTTCAATATTGTCTAATGGATTATCTTTAAATGATACAACGATTGGCTGTAATTGTTGGTTCAGTGCTTGATTCAAGACAAGAGAAAATAATGCACCAGAGCCTGCTATAATTCCCAACGGTTCGCTAGTTATACTGCTTTGGGTTGGCATAATGAATTTGATTTTGTGCTTAAAAAATCTAGCAGAATAGTAACATCATTATCGTTATTGTATTTAGTGCGTAAAGCGTCAAAACGCTCACTTAATGGCTGTTCGCTTCCTATCATGAACAAGTTCATGTAAATGTCTTGTAATTTTCCAATTGCTTCGCGGTTAAAGCCTCGACGTTTCATACCAACTAGGTTAAGACCATTTAGCCAGCCACGTTCACCAACGACTACTCCAAATGGAATAACGTCATGCTCAACGCCTGCCATGCCGCCAATCATTGCATGATCACCAACGCGCACAAATTGTTTGATTGCGGCTAATCCGCCAATAATAGCATAGTCACCAATTTTTACGTGCCCTGCCAATGTGGCATTATTTGCCATTATGACGTGACTTCCAACTACGCAATCGTGCGCGACATGGCTTCCCACCATAAACAAACAGTGGTCACCAACAATGGTTTGCATTGCATCGCCTGCTGTGCCGGGTTGAATGGTTACATATTCACGAATGGTGTTATGAGAACCAATAATAGTTGTAGATGGTTCACCGTTGTATTTTAAATCCTGAGGATTGTGACCAATTGAAGCAAACGGGTAAATTTTAGTTTTTTCACCAATTTTTGTAATGCCACTTATTGAGATATGTGAAACAAGTTCAACATAGTCTTCTAAAATAACATCTGCGCCAATGCTGCAAAATGGTCCTACGGTAACACCAACACCTATTTTTGCGCCAGGTTCAATAATGCTTGATGGGTGTATTTTCATTTTTGGGTAATCATTGCAGTAAACATGGAATCATGTGCTAAGTGCTCACCTACCCATGCTTCACCTTTGAATTTCCATATATGACCACGTGACCGTTCTTTGGTGACCTTCAAACGTAATACATCACCAGGAACAACAGGGCGACGGAATTTTGCTTCATCAATTGACATGAAGTACACAAGGTTTCCCGGTTTTTCTCCACCGTTTTGTACGGTTAGTGTTTTCATAACCAATGCTGCTGCTGTTTGAGCTAAAGCTTCTACAATTAGCACTCCTGGCATAATTGGGTGCTCGGGGAAATGTCCTTGAAAATACCATTCATTTACAGAAACATTTTTAATGCCAACAGCGGATTCGCCTAAAATTACATTTTCAATTCGCTCGATAAACAAAAATGGATAGCGATGCGGGATAAGAGTTTGAATTTCAGCTAAATCAAGTGTGGTACCTGAAGATTCAAAGCTAATGATGTTGTCTTCTGCCAAGTTCATATACGTTTCAATTTTTCTTTATACTATACTGATTTGGTAATTAATTTGCAATTTTTCAAGGGAAAATTGTATTGAAAAAATTAGCGTTCAAATAACCTTGCTAATGATTTTTTGTCTAAGGTCACAAAAGTAGGGCGACCATGATTGCATTGAGCAGATTTCGGAGTAGATTCCATTTGACGCAACATAGCATTCATTTCAGCAAGGCTTAGGGTTTTTCCTGCGCGAATGCTGTTATTACAAGCTCTGCTACTAAGTTTTTCCCATAAAATTTCGACTGCGCTTACGCCTTCACCAAGGGTTTTTATGTCGGCTAAAACATCTGCTATAAATTCTTTTGATCCTTGAAGATGACAAGCAATAGGGGTTGAGTGCACAACCAAAGTTTTTGTTGAATAGACATCTATCACAAAACCAATTTGTTCAAAAAGATCTTTATGTTCTGCAAATAATGCGCAGTCACTCTCATTAAGTTCAATGTATTCAGGTTGCATTAGCGGTTGTGAGGGAAGCGTGCCTTGAGTGCTCCATTGGGCCTTAAGTTCCTCGTACACAATGCGTTCATGAGCTGCGTGTTGGTCAATAATTAATAGTGCATCTTTTGTTTGCGCCACAATGAACGTTTCAAACAGCTGTGCTTTTGCAATACCCATGGGGTAATCAGTAGCGGCTTCTTCTTGTTCTAAAACTGGTGCATAAGCAGGCTGAATAAATGCAGCAATCGGATGTGGTCTAGCTGATGGATAGCTGTCCCGTAGAATAGGCTTGTGATTGAACTGAGGGTTAGTAAAATTTTTAGGGTTAGGAGAGCTAAAGGCATTGGCAACAAGATTACCCATAATGGGTGATGATGTATGCTGACTAGCCAATAATGATTGCTTAACCCCTTGAATTAAAAAGCTTCGTACAAAACCAGAATCACGAAAGCGCACCTCGGTTTTGGCGGGATGCACGTTCACATCTACTTCGCGGCCATCAAGATTAAAAAATAATACAGCTAACGGGTGACGACCAGTCATAAGCACATCTTGATAAGCCACACGCAATATTCCCGCAACGTTGCGGTCACGTACCCAGCGGTTGTTCACATAAATATATTGATCATTTGCTTGAGAACGTGAATAGGTTGGTAGGCTTACTAAACCTTCTAATTTGTAGCCATTGCGTTCTAAAAGAACAGGCACTGTATTTTGTGCGAATTCATTGCCCATAACTTGGCCTATACGGATTGCAAGTGTGCCTGCTGACCAGTCATAAACAGTTTTTGAATCAGATTTAAAAGTAAAATGAACTGATGGATTTGCCATGGCAATACGACTGATCATGTCTTTGCAATGACCTAGTTCTGTTGTGGCATTTTTTAAAAATTTCAATCGTGCAGGGGTGGCGTAGAAAATATCACGCACCTCAATAGTGGTGCCAACTGCTGCCGAATGAGGCATAAGTTTTGAGGCATTCCCACCTTCAATGGTAATTTTCCATGCGTGTTCGTCTGCATTTGTGCGGGTAATCATTTCTGTGCGGCTGATCGATGCAATGCTAGGCAGTGCTTCTCCGCGAAATCCAAAGGTGTTAATCGCGAATAAATCTTGATGAGATAATTTAGACGTCGCATGACGTTCAAATGCCAATGCAATATCATCAACTGTAATGCCGCAGCCATTATCGTTAATGGCAATTCTGGCACGGCCTCCGTCTTCAACCTCAACAACTATTTGGGAAGCACCAGCATCTAAAGCATTTTCTACTAATTCCTTTAAAATTGCCGCTGGACGTTCAATAACTTCACCCGCCGCAATTTGGTTGACCAAATGCGGATCAAGTTTTTCAATTTTTTGTGGTTGTTTTTGGCTCATCGTGTGTCAGTATATAACGAAATAAATACTTCTACAAAAACTAAAACAAGAGGACGTTATGAAAATTGCAATTAATGGGTTTGGTCGTATTGGACGGATGGTTTTACGCAGCTTGGTTGAGCGTAATGTGCGTGATATTCAAGTAGTGGCAATTAACGACTTAGGGTCTTTAGAAGATAATGCGCATCTGTTTAAGTATGATTCAATTCATGGGCGATTTGGTGGACAAGTAACTACCTCAGGCGATTCATTAGATGTTGGATTTGGGCTAATTAAAATATTAGCAGAGCCTAACCCAGAAAAATTACCTTGGGGCGCAATGGGGGTAGACATTGTTTTGGAATGTTCGGGTCGTTTTACAAAACGTGATAGTGCAGCGAAACACCTTGCAGCTGGCGCTAAACGAGTAATTGTTTCAGCACCTTGCGATGGGGCCGATATTACGGTTGTTTATGGAATTAACCATGAAAAAATAAATGATTCTCATCAGGTTATTTCAAACGCATCATGCACAACCAATTGTTTAGCGCCGGTGGCATCGGTTCTGCATAAATCACTTGGTATTGAATGTGGGTATATGACCACAATTCATGCATATACAGGTGATCAGCGCTTGGTTGATACCCTGCATAATGATCAACGGCGCGCAAGAGCAGCTGCTATGTCAATGATTCCAAGTTCAACAGGCGCAGCCAAAGCGGTTGGATTAGTTTTACCGGAATTAAAAGGCAAGCTTGATGGCACGGCCATTCGTGTGCCCGTTGCTAACGTTTCAGTGGTTGATTTGAAAGTCATGGTAGGGCGGGATACAACAATTGATGAGGTGAATAGTTTTATGCAAACTGCTGCGAAAAATGAACTGCATGGAATTTTAGATTATGTGACCGATCATTTGGTCTCAATCGATTTTAACCATTCGCCATTTAGTTCAAGTTTTGATGCAACCCAAACACAAGTAGTGAATAACCGTTTAGTACGTGTGCTTTCTTGGTACGATAACGAGTGGGGGTTTGCAAACCGTATGGTTGATGTAATAAGGCATATTGGTAGTTGAATAGAAAAAAAGAAGCTGTTTTTAAGCAGCTTCTCTTTGTTTGTTCTTGGTTTATTTATTGCATATCGTAGTCTGCCAATGCATGGCCAAGGTGATCATACGATTGTGTTGGTGCAGCTAAACCAGAGGCAGATGAGTGATCGTCACTGCGTCCATACCCAGAAGCTACATTATACGGTGCAAGTTCATGTATTCTTTGATGCATACGTTCTGCGTCATAATGTACACTATCTGGTTCTGCTAACGGTACTTGACGTGCTGCTATAGCATTTTCAACCGTATCTAAATATCCGCCTTCTAAATTGTCCCCAAAGAACTGACGTTCACGTTCTGATAATCCATGTGTTGTGTGTAAGCGTTCAGGATCGAACAAGGTGTGTACGCGCATTTGCATAAACTCAGCTGGATTTTCTGTTAAATCATCTCCGTGAGTGCGTAAACGAGCAACTCGTGAACCGATAAGCCGTTGCTTTAGTTCGCTTGATACTTTTGCTGCACGGTTTTTTGCAACTATTTTAGCATCTGCTTCAGAAGCTGGAGAATGTTCTTCACGAGTTAACATTTCTCTCGAAAGACCTTGATTTTCCATGCGTGTGTAGTCACGTTCATCAGCGTAGCGGTCAATTTCAGATCTTAATCCATGACGCACATCTTCAGGTAATGCTCCAAATGCATGTACACGGTGAGCTGCCATAACCCCATGAACACGTTGTTCCATCATAGTGCCTTGAATTGAATTTCTTCCGTGTGTGCGAAGTGGATTATACAATTCTGTACGGTCACCTTCTTTTGCTTCACGAATTTCGAATTCTCCAACAATTGTAAAATTATCTGCATAATTCCACTGATTCCATTGTAAACGCACAACCTGATAAACGTGTCTATCAGCTGCCGGTTGTCTAACGACTATAACATGAGAGCCTTGGGCTAAGTGCATTCTTGTTGCAGCTCCTTGTATTTGTTGACGAACTGCATTTGGCATTTCCCAATCCATTTCGTCCATCTGTCTTACTGGTGTATTCAACTGAGACACATTCCAAAGTCTGTTGTCTAAACGCAGAGTAAGCAGTAAGCCTTCGTGCCCACCCGCAGCCATAGCTTGGGCAATTTCGTTTGCACGACCAGGAACTGCTAATAACCGATCAAGCATTTGGGCTGTTGTTTCCTTAGTTTTTACAGCAGGCACTGATCCTGCATTTTTAAATGTCTGCATTACTTTAAGTTTAGCAAGCGCTGGTTGGTCAAAAACAAAACGCATAATATGCATTATGTCAGGTTCAATGCCATTTCTAAACTTAGCCATTGCTTCTCCACGCAGTAATGCCATGAATTCTTGCATTGCTCTTTCTACTAACTGCATATTTCTGGATCTGTTTGGCTTTTCAAACTCTGCGTTAATTTGTGAGTGAAGCTCAGCAAGTCTATTGAATAGTTGTGATGAGCCTTCAATAAGCTTTTCGAGTCCGGCTTTTTCTTGCGGAGATAGCTGTGCACTTGCCAATAGCGCTTCTGCCTCATTTAGACCTAATCTGTAATGTTCTATAAATTCGTTCAGTACTGACCATGCTTGGCCTAAACTGACGCCAGCTGCAACGGGAGTATTTCTTTTGGCTCCTTCCATAATTGCATGATCAAAATTTGATCCAATAATTTCATCGATTCTGTCATATCCAAAAGGAATTACGATTGATAAATCAATATAAGCTAACGGCATGTCGCCAATTACTTGTACAGGGTTTAAAATATACTGATTTGTTGCAACGTTCCATCCAGCATATTGCTGTTCAGTGATCATAGCTGGTTCTGAAAATCTTATTCCATTTGGATATATTTCACGAATGCGCACTGCAAGTCGAGTCAGCTGTTCTGCGTTTAGCTGGGGTAATTGACGGGCAGTCCAGGTGTTTAATATTCCACTCCAATCATGCTTTTGAATTTTGTTAACTATTTGATCAATTAAGTAATCAGGTCCAGGTGCAGCTGCGGGTGCTATACCAGGAAATATATCGCTCCATGCATTACCGACATGTGCATGATCAGCTGCAGATGATGATGAACTGTGGTTGTTTACGGGTCCACCACCTGCGCCTGAAGAGTAAGATGAATAAGTGGCTGGTACCATAGCAGTAGAAACTGCTAGCCCAAGTAAAATTTTAGAAAACATAAAAATCCTTAATTGAGAAATTACAACTATTTTAAAAATAACATTTCAATATTAATAAAAGATTAAGCCAGGTTCTAAAATGAAGTGCAACGCATTAGAGTGTTTGTTGAAAATACAGGC
>JBAXJB010000045.1:0-8090 GCA_037138055.1 Alphaproteobacteria bacterium
GTTAGATCGCATGCCACATGGTCCAATCGGAACTGTAGCGCAATCAGCAAGACATGAGCAGCTTGTGACGGATAAGATTGAAGCCGAAATAGCAGCGGCTCAGAATGGTCCTGTGGGTATTGCAGGATTGTCATGGGAAACATTAGATCGCATGCCACATGGTCCAGCGGCAACTGTAGCGCAATCAGCAAGACATGATAGGCTAGTAGCAGCTAAAAGAGCAGCTGAGATTCACTAATTAAATAAGCTACTATTACATTCAGCCGTAGGGGGTAACTCTTGCGGCTGTTTTTTTTGTGAACTCACGTTAGCTAATATCTTCCTATGCAATGCAGTGCAGTGCAGTGCAGTGCAGTGCAGTGCAGTGCAGTGTGCAAGTTGTTTTAGTGGAACCTAATCCCCGTCGTCCCTGCGGAAGCCTTAAAGCCTGGATGCGGGGATCTTTGACCCCCGAATTTCGGCGCTATAGTGCCTCGTCAGGGGTGACAAGCTATCTTTATTTCTATCCTCTTCCCTTGGCTCTCCCATAGAATTTCGGCATAATGCCTTGCATACATTCAAGAATTTTCCCAGATGACCACATTTCATGATCTCTCTAATGCCATCCGTTTTTTAAGTATTGATGCTGTTGAAAAAGCCAATTCAGGTCACCCGGGTATGCCTATGGGAATGGCAGATGTGGCAACAGTTTTGTTTGAAAAGCATTTGGTGTTTAACCCACAGGATGCTGACTGGAACAACCGTGACAGGTTTGTGTTATCAGCGGGTCATGGGTCAATGTTGCTGTATAGCCTTTTATATTTAACAGGGTACCAGGATGCCACGCTGGAGCAACTTAAGAATTTTCGCCAGCTAGGTTCAAAAACTGCAGGTCACCCAGAATACGGGCATTTGTCTGGTGTGGAAATGACAACGGGGCCATTGGGGCAGGGCGTTGCAACCGCTGTGGGTATGGCGCTTGCTGAACGTATGCTGAACGCAACCCATGGTGATGCGATTAACCATTACACTTACGCTATTGCTAGTGATGGTGACCTAATGGAAGGAATTAGTCATGAAGCAGCTTCTTTTGCGGGGCACCTGTGCCTAAACAAACTCATTGTTTTGTATGACGATAACGGCATCAGCATTGATGGGAAAACTGATTTATCATTTAATGACAATTCGCTTATGCGGTTTCAGGCATATGGTTGGAATGCAGAACGAGTTGATGGGCACGATAGTGACGCCATTGATGCTGCAATTACCCGGGCAAAGTCTAGCAATAAACCAAGCTTGATAGCTTGTAAAACTACTATTGGTTTCGGTTCACCTAATAAAGCAAATACTAGTGGGGTGCATGGTTCGCCTTTGGGGAGTGCAGAAATTCAAGCGACGCGCGCGGCGTTGAATTGGCCCCATGAACCATTTGTGATTCCTGATACTATTCTCAACGCCTGGCGTGCAATTGGTGCGCGTCATCAAGCAACCTATGACCAGTGGAAAAAGCAAACATCGGCCGACATTCAAAAAAAGTTGCAGCAACCCGTTGCTGATATTGCAGATGCTATTAATGCTTATAAGCAAAGGGTTAAAGACGAAAAGCCGTGCTTAGCAACTAGAGTGCTTTCTCAGCAAGTTTTAGAAGTGATTGTGCCAGGTTCCACTTTAATTGGTGGGTCCGCTGATTTGACCGGTTCAAACAACACAAAAACCAAAGCACAAAAGCCTATAACTGCAAGTGATTTTTCTGGAAATTATATTCATTATGGGGTGCGTGAACACGCTATGGCGGCCATTATGAATGGTTTAAGTCTTTCAAAAGTTTTTATTCCTTATGGGGGGACTTTTTTAGTTTTCTTGGATTATTTAAAGCCTGCTTTGCGGTTGTCTGCCTTAATGAATCAAGGGGTTGTGCATGTTCTAACCCATGATTCTATTGGGTTGGGGGAGGATGGACCGACCCATCAACCTATTGAACACTTGGCACATTTGCGCTGCATTCCAAATGTTTTAACATTCCGTCCGATGGATGCGACCGAAGTTGCTGAATGCTGGCAGTTGGCTGTGCAAAACAGAAGCACGCCGTCGGTATTGGTTTTGACTCGTCAGAATTTACCTTACCTTAGCGCCTATAGAGCTAATCATTTGGAAAGCGCTTGCGCAAAAGGTGGATATGTTTTAATTGAAAAGCCAGAAGCGCATGTGACACTAATTTCTACTGGGTCTGAAGTTTCAATTGCTGTTGATGCGGCTAATGCATTATTGGCAATGAACATACCAGCGCGGGTGGTGTCTATGCCGTGCATGGAATTGTTTGCAAAACAGTCTGTTGAATATAAAAATCAAGTTTTGGGTAATGGTATTCGCATAGCTATAGAAGCTGCCTGTGAAGGCGTTTGGCCAAAGTATTTAGGCGAAAAAGGCGAATTTATTGGGATTAATTCATTTGGCGCATCAGCACCAGCAGATGATTTGTATGAACTTTTTGGCATAACAGCTGAGAATGTAGTCAATAGAGTGAGGGTGCTTTTGGGTAGGTGTGCTTTATAAGGCGAACAGATCTTTAAGTGTTTCGAGAACAGCGATTGCTGTTTTTTTATCAAGGGTTCCTACTTTTTTCACAATACGTGTTTGGTCAATGGTGCGAATTTGGTCAAGAACAATCTCTCCATCTTTTTCAGCAAACCTTACGCGTACGCGTGTTGGGTATCCCTTTGTCTGGCTTGTCATTGGGGCTACGATAAGTGTTTTGATATGGTGGTTCATTTCATTAGGTGAAATAACGACACAAGGTCTCGTTTTTTGAATTTCTGACCCTTTGGTTGGGTCAAGGTCTATCAATAAAATATCAAACCGGTTGTGCTTTACCACTGCCATTCAGTTTCATCCCAAGAAGTTACGGTATGATCATCAATCAATATGTCTTCATTATTGGCAGACATTTTTTGAAATGCTTGCTCCCAATTTTTGCGCAAAGAAATGCACGGCGTGATAATGAGCGTGTGATCTTGAACTTTAACATTTACAGTTTGTCCAATACCGCACTGTTTGAGGATACCTTTGGGTAATCTAAGTCCTTTTGAATTACCAATATTAATGATATCTAGTTGCATAAGACCTCCTTTATATAGATACATTGTAATTACTTTTTTGAAAAAGTCAAATAAAATCTGGGCAATATTTTGGCATAACAGCTGATATCGTGGTAAAAAGAGTAAAAGCACTTTTGAGTAAGCAATAAATTATGCCGCGCAGTATTTACGAACAGTCTCTACGCTATCATTCACAATATCCAAAGGGTAAATTGGAAATTGTTGCAACCAAGCCTCTGACCAATCCGCATGATTTGGCGTTGGCTTATTCTCCGGGTGTTGCAGAGCCTTGTTTGGAAATAGCGCGAGATCCATTGAAAGCTGCGGAATATACTGTACGTGGTAATTTGGTTGCCGTTATAACTAATGGTACTGCGGTTTTGGGACTTGGAAATATTGGGGCGTTAGCATCAAAGCCGGTTATGGAAGGTAAGGCAATTCTTTTTAAAAAGTTTGCTGGTATAGATGCATTTGATATTGAAATTAATGAAACGGACCCTCAGAAACTTGTTGATATTATTGCGGCTCTAGAGCCGACCTTTGGTGGAATAAACCTTGAGGATATTAAGGCACCTGAATGCTTTTACGTAGAGCGAGAACTTGCTAAAAGAGTGAAAATTCCTGTTTTGCATGATGACCAACACGGCACAGCAATTATTGTTAATGCCGCTATGAAAAATGCCCTTGAATTGGCTGGTAAATCAATTGATACCATAAAGATGGTGGCAAGTGGTGCGGGTGCTTCTGCAGTTGCGTGCCTTGAATTGCTTATAAAATTGGGCCTGCGTCGTGAAAATTTAATTGTTGTTGACCGAGATGGCGTTATTTTCAAAGGGCGGGGAAACCTTGATCCATCAAAAGAAGCACTGGCATCTGATACACCATTGCGTACCCTGGCTGAGGCTTTGAAAAATGCTGATGCATTCCTTGGGCTTTCAAGCGCTGGTTTGATGACTGCTGAAATGGCAAAGTCCATGGCGCCAAACCCGATTATTTTTGCGTTAGCAAATCCTGAACCAGAAATTCGACCAGAAGTGGTACACAGTGTGCGCGACGATGCAATTATGGCAACCGGTAGGACAGACTACCCTAACCAGGTGAATAATGCTGTTTGCTTCCCTTATATATTCAGGGGCGCGCTAGATGTTGGGGCCACTTGTATTAACCATGAAATGAAGGTTGCTTGCGTAGAAGCGATTGCGCGTATTGCAAAAGCTGAAAGTAATGATTTGGTAGTGGCGGCCTACGGTGGGGAAACCTTTACTTTTGGTCGTGATTATATAATTCCTAAGCCATTCGATAGGCGTTTGTATGTTGAGCTATCTTACGCAGTGGCACGTGCGGCAGTTGAATGTGGTGTGGCGACACGTCCAATAACTGATTGGGAGGCTTATCGCACTCAATTAAAAGAAGCGATATATCGTTCTGGTATGGTGATGCGTCCTATTTTTGCAGCTGCAAAGGCATTTGGTGATGATATTCGTCTAGTCTTTTCAGAAGGTGAAGATGAACGTGTTCTTCAAGCAGTTCAAACCATTCGCGATGAAAAAATTGCGCGTGTACTGCTTATTGGCCGTCCCGAAGTTATTGAAATGCGAATTAAGCAATTTGGTTTGCGACTGGAAGCAAATATTGATTTTGAAGTGATTAACCCCCAGGAAGATTCAAGATATAAAACCTACTGGCAGGCGTACCATGAAATTATGGCACGAAAAGGTATAACACCCGATAACGCTAAAGAAATCATGCGTACCAACACAACCGTGATTGCTGCGATGATGCTTCACCTTGGCGATGCAGACACTATGATTAGTGGTTGTTGTGGTAATTACCGTGATCACCTTATTCCGATTATGGAAATTTTGGGTATTGCTAAAGACCAGCATCGCTGCGCGGCACTTTCTGCTATAGCTATTGATAACCCTAAAATTGAGCGGGGCATTCTGTTTATTACTGACCCATACGTCAATATTGACCCGACTGCTCAACAGCTAGCTGAAATTACAATCATGGCAGCAGAACAAATTAAATTATTCGGTATAAAGCCTAAGGTGGCGCTGATATCATATTCCAATTTCGGTGCGGGTGTGCACCCTCAGGCTAAGAAAATGCGCTTGGCTATGGAAATTATCCGTGACCTTGCGCCAGAGCTTGAAGTTGAAGGCGAGATGCATGTCGATGCGGCGTTAGATGAAAAAATTCGCGCACGCATATTCCCTGGTAATACCTTAAAAGGTTCGGCTAATCTATTAGTGATGCCTAGTCTTGATGTAGCAAATGTGGCCCTAAACACCATAAAAGTGTTAGCAAACGGGCAAACAATTGGCCCGATTCTTATGGGAATTAAAGAATCAGCCCATATTTGCACTCCATCGGCTCGACCTAGAACACTGGTGAACCTTGCAGCTATTGCGGTTTCCAAAGCAAGATTACTTAAACAACAAAAGGACCAATCATGAAAATAACATTTGCAGAAAAGGCGCCTAAAAATAGTTTATATGTTGCCGGCGTTTATGAAGACGCAAACTTTGGAAACGTTACAAAAGCACTTGATAAGCTTGCGAATGGTTCGGTTAAAGCCGCAGTTAGCAACGCCGAATTTAAAGGAAAAGCGGAACGGTTCTTGCGTATTCCTTCAAGCAATGGTTGCAGTGGTCAAGTTGTTTTGGTGGGCCTGGGCGACGCTAAAAAGCATACGTCTCTGGCTTTAGAAAAAATTGGAGCAAAGCTTTTTGCTTGTTTGAATGGTCTTCGTGAAAAGAAGGCGGTTATTGACCTGTCTGATATTCCAGGGGTGAAAGAACACACAGCTGAAGAACTTGTTGCATATGCTGCATCGGGTGCGCTTATTCGTTCATGGACTTTTGATAAATACAAAACAAAACGTGAGAAAGACGAAATTCCCGTTCTTGATGAGTTAGTATTTGTAAGCACTAGCGCTAAAAAATCCCAGGAAGCATTTGATAAGCTTGCTGCTATTGCAAAGGGGAACCATCTAACCAGGTTGGTTGTGTCTGAGCCACCAAACGTTATTTACCCAGAATCAATGGCTAAGTACGCGAAAGAACTAAGCAAAATTGGCGTGAAGGTAGATGTGCTTGGTGAAAAGGAAATGACCAAACTTGGTTTTGGCGCATTGCTTGGCGTAGGGCAGGGAAGCATTCGCGAATCTCAGCTGGTTGTTATGAAATGGATGGGCGGCAAAAAAAGTGAAAAACCTATTGCAGTAGTTGGAAAAGGTGTCACGTTTGATACCGGTGGTATTAACATTAAGCCATCGAACGGTATGGAAGACATGAAATATGACATGGCCGGTTCAGGTGTTGTGCTTGGGCTTATGAAGTCATTAGCAATGCGTAAAGCCAAGGTGAATGTAGTTGGAGTTATGGCGTTGGCGGAAAACATGCCGTCGGGATCGGCACAGCGACCATCTGACGTGGTGACGTCTCTTTCAGGGCAAACTATTGAAATTCTTAATACCGATGCTGAGGGACGCTTGGTTTTGGCTGATGCTCTTTGGTACACTCAAGATAAATTTAAACCTCAATACATGATTGACCTGGCAACGCTTACCGGTGCTATTACCGTGGCGCTAGGTTATGAATACGCAGGGTTGTTCAGTAACGATGATAAGCTTTGCGACATGCTAACTGCAGCGGGTTCTGCAGTGGGTGAGCCGTTGTGGCGTCTGCCTATGGGAAAAGCCTATGATAAAGACATTAATTCTGATGTTGCTGATGTGAAAAACGTAGGTTCAGGTCGTGGTGCGGGCAGTATTACCGCGGCACATTTCCTTGAACGCTTCGTTAACAAAACACCATGGGCGCATTTAGACATTGCCGGCATGGCTTGGGATAAGGCAGCAAAACCATTAACCGGCAAGGGCGCCACAGGTTATGGTGTTCGTTTGCTTAATGAATTTTTAATCCGGAATTTTGAACATTGATTCATAACTCTGATAGAGGAGTTCTGTTCTAGGGGAGAGTAGTTCGTCTTCACCATAAGGTAGTGGTGAAAGGTCATCAGGTATTTCTCCATAAGTGAATGCTGACGGATCAACATCACGTGAACCGGACATACCAACAGGTGCGGCAGCAGCTGGTACGTCTGGTGTAAAAAGTGCATCACTGAATGGCTTGTGAGCAGTTTT
Organism: Alphaproteobacteria bacterium; assembly: GCA_037138055.1. GTDB lineage: Bacteria > Pseudomonadota > Alphaproteobacteria > Paracaedibacterales > CAITNM01 > CAITNM01. The sequence goes on from JBAXJB010000045.1 coordinate 7,225, forward strand.
TCGTTTTTTGGGAGCCTTACTTGGTATAGGTACAGCAGCTGTTGCTTGAGTTTTTGTTCCACGTGTAGCATCAGCAGTCGCTTCTCCATCAAGACTTTTGTGTGTTTTTGAATTATACCAATTTTTTACTTGGCTTTCTGTTCTACCGGGTAATTCTATGGCAATTTCTACCCACGACTTCCCGTTTTGTCTCTCAACAATAATTTTTTGCAATTCTGCAAGAGTAGGAGGCGATTTATCAATTGCTGGGTTAAGAATATTTATCCATTTTTCACGACATTGCTTACCTTCCCTTTTCCTACCGGTTGTTGAAGAAAGCTCACTAGCTATTTTTACCCACTCTCCTTGTTGGATTTTTAGTTCTTGGCGTTTTTGCATGATTGTAAGTAAAGTTGCTTTTTCAGTTTCAGTCCAAGGAGCCTTTGTGCAATTTAACCACCTCCAATGATGTAAACATAGCTGAGCTGTTCTTCCTGTAACATGCTCAGATATTGCTTTCCAGTTTTTCCCTCCATGTATTTCGACTGCATTTCTCAGTCTTTCATTATCTTCTTTTGTCCACTCTGTAGGCGCTTTTCGTGTAAGTATGTGATTTAGAGAGCTTTCTGTATCAGAATCCAAAGTAGTGTCTTGAGCAAAAATAGCCTTTAAAACAAAAACACTGAAGTACAATAGTCTTAACATGATTAAATTTTTACTATTTTAGTTATTATTGTTCATTGTATCAATTTTTATTGATGTAATAAAAGTAAAAATGCTCCTATTAAAAATTGATCATCATCTGTTTTGATGAATAATAATCATTCACATAGCCAGGTTCTAAAATGAAGTGCAACGCATTAGAGTGTTTGTTGAAAACACAGGCA
>JBAXJB010000046.1:0-7235 GCA_037138055.1 Alphaproteobacteria bacterium
GTCAATTGCTCTGTACGCGGCCAGTTTAACGGGTTTCGATCGCTGAAACAAGTTGTGCTGCAGTCGATCTGGCTTTTTCAGGAGTCCCCAATTAAAGTATGCGAATACTCACACAAGCTAGGATGAAGACTAACGGAAGAGTGGGGGGCATACTGCGATGGCCTTAATTGATGGATACAAAAGAGCAAGGAAAGGCTCGGATGATTTTAAAAGGGCATCAATAATCAAAGCCTAGATATTAAAGCACACAAACTGCTAGAAGATAGTTTGCTAGTCGATTAAAACCGGTATGGACAACTTCGTCATTCATGCTGAAGCAGGTTACTGAACTAAAGTATGGATTAAGGGAGGATGCAAGATTCTCCTTTGTTTTACAGTTGACATGACCTGCTTTCGAACCCTCTGATGCATAAGCTTGAGACTCGATGGATGGCATGCCAATAACAACTTTTGCACTAGGCTTTAGACACTTACAAAGATTACTGAGGAAAGCAGGCTCTTTGTCGAGATCGATGTGCTCAAGCACATCAAGTAAATAAGCGCCGTCGAAGGTAGTATCGCTATTGAGAAGTGGATCAACGCAAAAATTGTGGCAGATTGCTTCAACTGGAAAATCTTGTGATTGGATTTGCTGACTATATTGAATCATAAGTGGATCAGCATCTGTAAGTAACAAAGAGCCTACGTGTTGTCGAACGATTCGAGAAGCAAAACCATCACCGCAACCAACTTCGATGACTCTCGTGCTCCCTTCTAGGACGCGTGCTGTAAACTTGTATCTTGATAATACAAACAGCAATCGCTTAGGATCTGAGTTCCATGTGAAAGAAGCCATCGGGCCAAATTTAGCAAGGCCTTTTTCATCAAGCGATTCGTCAAGGATTTTGTACTGATGCTCGTAGTACTGGGTCATCTTGTCAGTGTTGAAGTAGAGAGTAGCCACCATCATAAGTGATGGTCTGCCCACGAGGAGGGATGTCTAGATCCAGAAGTAGCAAAACAAATTTTGCCAAATCCACCAGGGAAGGCAGTCCATAGGGGCCTATATGTTGTTTAATTGACAACATATTCTTACGATATTCAGCGCTCCAGCAATCTTCAGGGTACTTTTCAAACCACCCAAGCTCCAGTACATTCATGGCTACATTAGTTAGCTTCAAGGATAGGCGTGCACAGGTTTTCTGAACATCCTTTGAAAGATGATAGGCATCAGGAGTTTTCATGTCAACGAGCTTCCCCGCTACAGATCCTAGAACAACAACATTAATGAACTTAAATTTGCCGCTGAGCTTCCAGATAAAGTCTTTTGATATCTTTAACTCACAAACTACGGCATTTTTTGAATCTAAGTTCCGTATTCGGTGTGCTAATACAATTCCAATCTTCGCAGGATTAGCAGCGATCGTATTAATTTCAGAAATAATATCGGATACCCTTGAATCAAAGTCACATGAATCAAGCCTAGCAAGCTCTGCCGCTGACACAGCAATTATAGGTTTGCTATTCTTCAATAATTGATCATGTAGCTGACGACCAACAATACCAGTAGCACCTAGAACCAGGATTACGTCAACCATGTGTTACCATGTAAGGTAGTGGGACTAAATAAGGTATACCAGCTAATTTTAATTTAGGAATAATTAGACTGGCATGGCGCCAAGCAAGGATAATAGCCTGCTGAGAAGAAGGTATGGATGAAAGAGAAACTACAGGCAATCCCGAACCCGGAGCAAAGGTATTCTGACGCTTAGTATTATCATCAACTATAGAGTGAATAGAATCCTCAATACCCATATATCTTAGAAAGACAGTTCCAGTCGCAGAGGCACCGTAACCAAAAAGAGGTAGTTTAGATTCGATGATAAACTTCTGAAGACGTTGTTTGGTGGATGCAAGATAATCTTGCATTTCTTTCCATGGAGCAATCGTGTTCACAGATGAAATTTTTTCCCTATACTTCCAATATGAGACAGAACCATCAATAGGATGAAAACCTGGACGTCCGAGCAAAAGCCTATACGATCCACCTTTAGTGGGCACGTGTTGCACTGAAAAAATCTCAAGACCACTTACGCTTGCAAGCAGGTCAAAAGAAATTATAGTGTGATAAAAATAGTGCTCATGATATATATAGTCAAATACAACTCCTTCGATCAGATCAAGGGTTGACTGAACCTCTACAATCAAAACTCCATTGTGTGTAAGCAGGTTTTTGCACAAGGAGAGAATGGATGAAAGGTTAGGGATGTGTGAAAAGCAGTTATTAGCAATAATAACAGAAAAACTATTATTTTCTAAGTTATCAACCACTTCAGGTGAAAAGAAATTATTAATAACAGTAACACCAGGAAAGCTTATTAAAGCTGTTTGCGGGGAGGGATCTACAGCATATACGTTTTTAAAGCCAACTTTCAAAAGCTGTGAAATCAATAAACCATCATTAGCTCCAATCTCAAGAATCGGCTTATCAAGAGAAGAGGCAATCGAACTAACAAATTGTGCATATGAGCTAAAGTGGTTAAGGAGATCTGGCGATGAACTTGATTCATAAATATAGTTCTGGTAAATGGCGCTTGTATCAGGGGGTGATGCTACTTGAATAGTTTTACAGGTGACACACTGACATAGATCTATCGTATAAGTAGGAACGCTGAGGGCTTGGACTTTAGTGAAACTAAATGAATCGACTAAGGGCAGGTCAGGAATAGAAAAAAAAGGCTCTCCTAATATACCCCCACAGGCCAGGCAATTATGAATCATTGATCGAACCTCTTGATTCGGAAGTCTGTATCTGATCGGCTAAATGGACCAGTAGTCGCTTCGTGAATAATCATTACTTCGCTATCAACAATAATTTTATGAGGAACATATCTGTTGATACGAGCATAAAAATGAGAAGTATCATTATCATTGTCATTGTCAGCAAGCGATGTCAGGCTAACTGTCTCCCGAACAGAGCCATCCTCATTCGGGAAGACATACCTGCCTGAACCGCTAATGACTGTAAGGCTTTCATCCTTTCTTAAGTGCATGCTTTCCTCAATATTTACATCTTTAAATAGAGCTATAAACATTTCTTGGAGCTTCTCTTCGGAGCCACCGTGGCAACATACCCGCGCTCGTTTGAGTGAGGACTTGGAAGCAGCTTCTAAAATCGGTTTCAACTGAGAGAGAGAGACAGTTACCAATTGACGCGATGACCTAAATACTAATTCAGTTACTTTTTCAAAGACCTCATCAGATGGGGCGGAGATGTGCCTTGTCTCACATTCTCGATAGACAGAATCATACCACTCAAAACCGACACGGTGACCATCTGCCTCGGATGGTGCAAATGCTGCCCAATGCAGGGTAGACTTATCATAAGGGCCGGAAATAGTTTCTTTAATCATGCAGGGATCAGGTCCCACTGCCCTCAAACCATGCCAAGTATTAGGTGGCACTCGAATGTAAAATGGATATTCAGAATCGCAGGTGGACAATCTTCTATAGTCGTAAACCAATCCTGAGTCATTAAACAGGAAAAAATCTAATGTGCCGCTGATTACTAGCAAAGATTCGGCTTTGCCAATATGTTTATTTGGCGGAATGTAGGTTTTGTGATCATAACATATAATAATATCATGCAAGTCAACATTTGGGCCCTGGTGGAAACAAAAACGATGCCTATTGCGAGGTGATTGCTTGTACTTTTGGAGGAGAAGGGATAAGTCTCGCTTGGATGCTGCAGGAGATACTTTATCTTTGATGTATGAAGTCTCTGAATTAATTTCATGTATACTCATGGGTCAATAGATTAGAGAATGGCGAGTGACAAACTGATGAGGCCAAAGAATCAACCCCAACAAGCTTAGCATGCAAGCTTGGCGCTACGTTGGGAGATGATGACACATCAGAGATTTTTTACCGGATCTGAAAAATCAGAGAAAACTTTCATAGCAACTTGAGCTGAAATAATTCGATCGCATGTTAACTTTTGAGGATCTAGGGTGGGAGTTGCTAGAAGGATAGCATCCAAACGGCAGGGGTTAAAAATAGAAACGATGATCGCAATCCACTTCAGTCGTAGAATTGGCTCCAGAAATTTGCATCTTCTTTCAGTATGCGAGTGCCTGTCTATGGGTAAAACCGATAAAAGGTATGTTGATTCACGGCATAACGGAACACGTGGCTGTAGGATGAAATCTATTGATGTCTTACAAGGATCATCCCAGCCTGAGAACTCAAAGTCCAGAAAGACAGAACCTTGTGGTGTACGAACAGCGTTATGGAATCCGAAATCGCTGGGGGAGACGCAGCGAGCCTCAGGAGCGATCGCATCCGCCACCAAACCTTGATCGATCAGGCTGGTTGTGCGCTCTTCTGTGTGGGCCAGCTCGGTATGAAGCTGCTGCAACAGCGTTTCGGCCTGGGGCCGGAGCGCTGCTTCGAGGTGGGCGCAGCCCATGCCCTCCAGCCGCTGACGTACGTTCCCGAGGTGCTCACGCAGGCTGAGGAAGCCTTCGGCGGCGTCCAGCTGGATGGATTCCCGAGCGAGCCGGGGCTCTGCGTTCAGTTGGCGGAAGAACTCCACCGCTTCGCCCACCTCCCCCTCGGAGGGGGGTAGCCCCTCAGGGAAGGCCTCCCCCTCCAGGTGTTCGAGCACCACGCAGCGCCGTTCGGGGTCGACCTGAAGGAGCGCTGGCGTGAAGCCCGGTGCCGCCTGGGCCGCAAACCGCAGAAAGTCGACTTCGGCTTGCATGCGGTCGCGCTGGCCGGGCTTGGCCGGCGCGTAGCCCTTGATCACCCAGTGATGTTTGCCGTCGCTGCAGCGGAACACCTGGTTGTTGATGCCGCCCCGCAGGCGGTCCAGGCTGCGGACGCGGGCCCCTAGCTGGCCCGCCCAATGCACGGCAAAGCCTGGAGCGTCTTCCATTCCCTCAATCACGGCTACGACTCCAAGAGCTCGCTCAGGTCCGCCCAGGCTGAGATGCGGCGGTGTCCGTCGAGCGTGACGCTGCCACCGGACGGATCGAACAAAATCCCCTCCGCGCTGGCTGGGAACCCTGGGTCTGCGAGCACCTCCGGCAGGTCGTCAAGAAAAGCCTGGCAGCCCAGCTCGGCGATGCGGGCCACCTTCTCCTGGCGTGTTTCGAGGAAATTCACACTACAACTATCTGCGGAAAACAGCCCGGTGCTCTGCAGCCGTTCGGCCACCCAGCCCCGCGCCGCGGCGTGCAGATCATGGGGCTCGCCCGCATAGGGCCGGCGGCTGCGGTGGCTCACGATCACCAGCTCGTGGCCGGCAGCCACCAGCTGCAGCATCGTTTCAATCGCCCCCTCGAAGGGCTGGGCATGGCGCATGCCTGGGCCGTACAGCTCTCCTTGAAAGGCGGTCCATTCCGGTTCGCGGCCGGCGCCGCGCAGGTGGTCACGCAGGCCGAGCTTGGTGCGGGGCACCTCGGGCGGCAGGTCGAACAACTCCTCGGCCAACAGCGCGATGGCGGCGTCGTAGCAGACGATGGTGTTGTCGAAGTCGAGCCCTAGCTTGATCGGGCCCGATGGCGTGATTGCGGGCGCCGTCAATGGGAGCAGCGTCATTGCGGGCGCTCCTCGATGGCGAGGCGCATCGTCTGGGCCAGGCCGCCGGCATCGAGCCCCAGCTGGCGGCGGGTGTAGGCCTGGTTGCCCAGCTCATGCAAGAAGGCATCGGGCACGCCCAGCCGCTTGAGGCGGATGGGTGAACCATCCCGTTCTGCCAGCCATTCGAGCAGGGCACTGCCCAGACCGCCGGTGATGCCGTGCTCCTCCAGGCTCAGCCAGTGGGGGAAGCGCTCCGCCATCGCGGCCAAAAAGGGCCCATCCAGCGGCTTGACGCCACCAAGGCTGGCCACCGCCACGTAGATGCCGGTGGGGGCGAGGGCTTCAGCGGCCTGGAGGGCTTCGCCGAGGATTGGCCCCACCCCCACCACCAGCAGATCGCTGCCATCGCGCAGCAGGTTGGCCTTGCCGATGCCAAGTCGTGCTCCTTCGCCGTGCAGGGCTGGCTCCCCCTTCTTGCCGATGCGCATGTAAGTGGGATGGGGGGCATCGAGGGCTTCGCGCAGCTGGGCCACCAGTTCGGCGCTGTCGGCGGGGGCCACCACGTTGAGGCCCGGCAGGGTGCGCAGGATCGCCATGTCCTCCAGCGAATGGTGGGTGGGGCCGAGTTCGGAGTAGGACAGCCCGGAACCGGTGCCTACGATCACTACCGGCGCCTGGTGATAGGCCACCCCCACGCGAATCTGCTCCAGGCAGCGGGTGGTGGTGAAGGGGGTGATCGTGTAGATGACGGGCCGCAGACCGCTGAGGGCCATCCCGGCGGCGAGGCTCATCATGTTGGCCTCGGCGATGCCGCAATTCAAGAAACGCTCTGGCGCCACCTCTTTGAACCGATCGAACATGCGGTTGCCAATGTCGCCGGAGAGCAGCGTCACATCAAGGCGCTGGGCCGCCAGGGCGGTCATTTCGCGGGCAAAGGAATCACGCATCAGACCGGCTCCAGTTCAGTGAGGGCAGCGGCCAGTTCTTGCGGGTTGGGGGTGCGGTAGTGCCAATTGTTGTCGTCTTCCATGAACGACACCCCTTTGCCCTTCACCGTGTGGGCCACGATCACACTGGGCCGTTCGCCCTCCTTCCGGGCGGCCGCCAGGGCCTGCCCGATCGCCACAAAATCGTGCCCGTCGATCTCCTGGGCATGCCAGCCGAAGGCCTCCCATTTCGCCGCCAGGGGATCGAGGGCCATCACCTCCTGGCTGCGGCCAGTGGCCTGCCATTTGTTGAAGTCGATGATCGCCGTGAGGGTATGCACCTTCTGGCTGGCGGCCAGCAGGGCGGCCTCCCAGATGCTGCCCTCGTTGCATTCGCCATCGCTGAGCAGGGCATAGCAACGTGTGGGCCGTTGCTGGATACGAGCGGCTAACGCCATGCCCAGGGCCATGGGCAGTCCATGACCAAGGGAGCCGGTGGCCGCCTCAATGCCGGGGATGTAGCCCGGCTTGGGCGGGTGTTCGTGGAACACGCTGCCGGCCTTGCCGAAATCTTCGAGCCGTTCCAGCGGAAAGAAGCCTCGCTCCGCCAGCATCTGAAACAGAATCGGCGCCCCATGGCCTTTACTGAGCAAAAAGCGGTCGCGGTCTGGATCTTCCGGGTTGGCGGGGTCAAGGCGCAGCTCCTGCCAGTAGAGCTGCACCAGTAGATCAACGCAAGAGAGGCAG
>JBAXJB010000047.1:0-7104 GCA_037138055.1 Alphaproteobacteria bacterium
GAGTCCGTGTAGTTTGCAACGTCGGCCATGATCTCTGCACCATGCGCAGCCATAGCGGCGCCAAATGCATCCATAGATTCAAACAGCAATGCACCAATAGCCATGTAGGGTGCAGGTGAGCCCGGCGCACCGCCAGCGATTCCTGAATCGACAGTGAACCCAACGCATGAAGCGCCAATTTTTGCCTTCACCATGGGCATATGCTTGTCGATGTAGTAAGCCATGTCGAAACGTGCGCTGGTTGTCGGGGGATACATGATGGTCGCTTTGAACATGGGTTTTCCAATATAAATTCACCACGGTGCAGTGATCTCTCATTAGTTCATGGGAAATGCTATCTGTCTGCGGGGGTTTACCCTTTAGATTCGACGTGCGTGGCAGCAGCGGTAACCTGATCAAGGACAATGCCAGGTGCCTGTGAGGTGTCCAAAAGGTTTCCGTAGGCAGCCAATTCCTTGTTCTCGGCGATCAAGGCACTACCCCAACCAAGCATTCGCTTTGCGGCAAGTCTTTGCCTGAGCCGTCGCAATGATTGGCTTTCGAGCCCAGAGCTGGGGATCCGCTTTATCCCAGATGCCGCCACGAGACGAAAATGGGACATTGCTTAGTCGTACGTCAGATACCCAAGCCCAGACTTCACAAGAATTCAACAAAACTAAAGATCTGACGGCTAGTTGAATTCAATCGTTAAGGGCGTTTGACTAACGGCTATTGACCCAGGCTTCGCTACGTTCCCAAAGGCTGGCAGCCAATTCGGAATTTTGACCCAATGGTGCTGGTGGCGTGGGGTTTGAGTCTACATAGTACAAGCCCGACTCTTGTTGAGGTGCATGCATTGCGCAGTGCAGTGTTGTTAGAGCACCCTCCTCTGGTGTCAGAAAACCACGTAGCCGCAATAGTGGACGCGCCCAATCGGGAACAGCTCGCCAGATCTCGGTGTCAACGACGCCGGGATGCAGTGAGTAGGTGGAAACTGAAGTTCCTTGCACACGCTTTGCTAATTCTGAGCTAAAGAGCAAATTGGCTAATTTTGAAACTGCGTATTCCCGGATGCCTGTCCAAGTGCTGGTACGTCGGCACAGGGCATCCCAATCAATGCCAGGGGCTCGCTTGTGGGCGCGACTTGATACCGTGACGACACGAGCAGGCCCTGACGCTTTCAACTTGTCCAGCAGCAATTGAGTCAGCAAAAAGTGACCCAAGTGATTTACGCCAAATGTCATCTCAAAGCCATCTTTAGTTAGGCCCCGCATGCCCGCAACTCCTGCGTTATTGACCAACAGTTGTAATGGCAAATTGAGTTCAATGAAGAGCCGCGCACACTCCCTAACCGAGGCAAGGCTGGCTAAGTCCAGGGGAAGAAATATAGCTTGCTCATCAACTGCCAGCGATTTGATGTGGTCTAACACAGGCTGCGTTCTTTCAAGCGAACGGCCCGCGATCACCACCTGGAATCCTTTTTTAGCCAGTTCGATCGCCGTAATACGTCCAATTCCAACGTTTCCCCCAGTGATCAGTGCTACTTGGCCCGGAATTCGAAAATTACTGTTCATTGAAAATAGGATTTTGTTCGTCATGCACTTTATACAATTTCATAATTTTAAAGAATTGTAAAAAATACAAAAAATATCGGATTGGATTTAGAAAGATTTTGACATCTATTTATGTCATTCTTTTCATACGCACGCAATGGCGGTTGAAAATAACGTGACTTTGAATGCAAGTTCCAAATCTTGATCAACAAACAACTCGTACACAAAATTCATGTAAAAGCTTCACGTAATTTTCACGAACTCAACCTAAGGTACTGTTGATCGAAATTCTTTAACCATAGACTTAGGACGATGCACCATGAAATACATGATTCATTACACAACAAGACAGAACGGTCTCAATTTTGAAGACAACCTAGAGAGCAGTACAGCGTTAACAGCAGTGTTCAGCCAGTGGACGCCAGAAGAAGGAATGAACATTTTGGCATTCGTACACGCGTTGGCTGGAAATAGCGGTTTTGCTCTTTGCGAAACGGATGACGCAAAATCTATAGCCCACTTTGTGGCCAAGTTTTCAGCGTGGAACGATGTAGTGGTGACGCCGGTATTGGACGTGCAAGAATCGGTTGCAATTATCGCAGAGGCTAATGAATGGACGGAGTCTGCGTTGCAATCGGCATTTCCAATGGAAGTTAGCGAAGACTGATTTGTAATTTTTTTGTGCGTGACACTTTTGGTTCCTTGGTTGGGGCTGCTCAACCAAGGAAACAAGCAGATAAAATAATAAAAAATATAAACATATTGTTAAACATAATTTTCGGCTGAAATCCAAGGTACGGCTGGGGGCTGAGCAGTCGCAAAAGAACGATTCAGTCGGGTTCAGATAGGCAATACCTACCTGTGCGAAATACCCTTGAAGTAGCCATTCAAGTGCTCACTAAAGTATGACTTAGCCGCGTAAATATCACTTATGAATCAGTTGCCCACAGGCTTCTATGTACTTATAGCGGGGCAATTTCTCTCGGCCGTAGCTGACAATGCACTATTGCTAGTGACTATGGCGCTGCTACAGACGCAGGGCTATCCAGCCTTTTGGATTCCCGTACTAAAGTTGGTATTCACCTCTTCGTACGTCATATTTGGACCGTGGGTAGGCTATTGCGCCGATAGATGGCCAAAACCTTTAGTTATGGTTTTCTCTAACGGCATCAAATTTCTTGCTTGCTTTGCCATGTTTTATGGAGCAAATGCGATAGTGGCATTTTCACTGTGTGGACTTGGGGCTGCCATCTACGCACCTGCCAGATACGGGTGGATAACTGAAGTAGTTCCTGCAGAAGATCTTGTGGGTGCGAACGCCTGGATTGAGATTTGCACTGTGGGTGCGGCACTTTTAGGTATTGGGCTTGGTGGATTTCTTGTTGGAGATTATTGGAGGTTCTTGGTTGAAGGTAAGGTTAATCAACAATTTGGTGCATTTTCGAACAATATGAGTTTTGCATTGATTAGCCTTTGCGCCATTTACATTCTGTCAACCTTCCTAAATTTCAAAGTACCAGACAGTGGCGTTCGGCATAAACTTGAAAAAATTTATTTTTCAAGTCGCATGCTTCAACTATTTTGGCAAGATCAGCGTGCGCTTTGGAATGACCCGCTTGGCTCAACTAGTCTTTCGGTAACCACGATCTTCTGGGGCCTAGGAGCATTAATGCAACTGTTGGTATTAGCCTGGGCGCAGGAACGGCTACATCTGAGCCTTGAGCACGCAGCCTATCTACAGGCGGCTACAGCAGTTGGAGTTATCCTGGGTGCAATTGCGGCTTCATGGTTCATTCCGCTAAAGGCAGCGCCTAAAGTGCTCCCACTCGGAATAATACTAGGCTTAATGCTGTCATTGATGATGTATGTTTTAGATATAAAAATGGCGGTAATAACCACAGCAGGTATTGGATTTATTGGTGGAATATTTGTAGTACCAATGAATGCTCTACTTCAACATCGTGGCGTCTTATTATTAACCGCTGGTCGATCTATTTCAGTTCAAAATACTTGCGAGAATGCGAGTATTCTAATTTTTTTAACGATGTACAGTATTCTCTTGTACTTACGTTTTGATTTAAGCACGCTCACAATTTTCGTTGGACTGGTGGTTGCGGTTGCAATGACATTTGTTACGTTGCGTTACAACCGCCTGCAGCGGATGAATGCCAATTCACTGAATTAGCCAATGGGTATTTGGGGCCTGAATGAAAGCACGTATTCCTCTTGCAAGGCAGTTTGAAAAACGCCCTGACGTGCGCGCCTTACATGGGCAATAGCTGTCTCGCCACTCATGCCTAGAATCTTGAGTAAGCATGCAGTCATGACGCCAGTTCGGCCTTTGCCCTCTAAGCAATGAATCAATACGTTTCCACCCGTTGCAAGCGTGTTGATAAGTGGCTTTGCCATTCGCCTCCACTGATGTATGGTTGAGATATTTGGAGTTCCTGACTGACTCACTTGAAGTTGATGCCAGGCGATATTTCTTCGACCGAGGTAGTGCGAGATGCTTTTGGCGCCCACACGCTTCAGCTCTTGGGTTTCCATGAGACTAATGACCGTAAGAATTCCAAGTCTGTGTATCGTGCTCACGTCATCTTCCAAAGTGCTCCTGTAAGTGTTTTGTCCAAATGATAAACCTGGACAAGCCGACATTGCCAACTTCCCAAGGTAAGGCGTAATGACAAAATCTATATGCAGTGGCTTAGTAACGACTGAAGGCATATTAGATTTATTCCGGTTGGTGCTCATCTAAGATTTCAATGTGAATTTCGAGATTCGACCTTAAAAGCATGTCAAATTTAATGCATTCGACGCTCCAGCAGCGTCGTGCGGGCGCTAATGACCTGCCCTGACGAAGCGAAGTCAACACCCGTTCCACAGGGTCTGATTGACTGGAGGATCTAGCAATCAAAACCAATACCAACATCATCGTAGGCATGGATAGCAAAGAAGTCCGCCTTACCGCTCAAGACCTGATCAAGCAGCGGGAGCAAGAAAAGGCATTCGCGGCTACCTGGTCGGTTGTCGGCGTTACATAAAAACGCACACCCTTATAGTAAATACTCCAAAGGCAAATGGGAACGCCCAGATGGCGTACCGGTGATCGGGGGATGCCACAGGCAACCAATTCCTTATCCTTGGCAATCTCGATCGGCAAAGCACCCGACGTCGCACCAGCCACGCAGCAATACACAAGCCCTATCAGAGCTAAATACTTGCATGCAAACCTTCCAAGCCAGTGTGCGCGTGCGTGTCGATGGACGCAGCCAAATAGTGCAAACTCAGATACGAGCCTCCAACTCCAATGATGCTCGCTGGTTGCTATGGGCACAGTTCGGTTTTCACAGCATCACCAGCGGTCCTATTCAGGTAAAAAAATGACGAAATTTATGATTGAGCTCGTTTAATGCTCCACCGAAAAATGATTGACCGGAGCGGAGGACTCGCTATTCCAAACGCCCTGCATTGCTTGAGAAGTCCAGGAATCACATGTATGGGATTCCTTAACTTCCGGGTAGTGATGCATCAGCTGAAACTTCATTACGATTACTGTGCTTTTGAAATACTTCAGACCGCATCGCAATCCAGTGGAGGCAGTCTCCGATGGCATCACGTAGGTGCAGGTAAGGCACCTAGGCTCTTTATAGGTGATCAAAGAATTTTTAGACATACGAATTACTTATGAATTAAGTTGGATTTCTGGGTAACCGAAAGTTTAGAAACGACCACAAGGTCCCGATTTTTATGACAATCCAGTGACTCGCAGGCAATGCCATTGGTGCACGTAATTTGGTTCGGTAAATTTCTATGCCTACGGATATTTAGACGTTGAGATTTTTTTCAACCCCCAAAGAGAAAAGGCCTACTATCTAAGGAATCAAGTAGACGTGCATATAACTGGTGCGCGCAAGCTTCGCCTTACAAGTATGCATAATCAAAATTTCAATTTTGAGTCAGATGAAAGTAGACTTCTTCAACAAAGACGTACTGCAATATTTGAATCTCTTATAGACTGCGGGCTATGTCCCATTTTTAGTCGAGGTCATCATGTGCAGATGGGTTGCCTATGCCGGTCCGGAAATCTACTTAGAGGACTTGATCTTCCACCAAGAGCACTCCATAGTGCGCCAAAGCCTGGCAGCGACGGAGTCTGCGTGGGTTACCAACGGCGATGGATTTGGCGTTGCCTGGTACACCAAACGTACGACTCCAGGGCTGTTTAAAGACATTCTTCCGGCATGGAATGACAGCAACCTACGATCTTTAGCGGCGCACATTCAGACCAGGCTATTTTTTGCCCATGTCCGTGCCACTACCGGAACAGCTGTGAACAGAAGCAACTGCCATCCCTTCATTTGGCAAAACTGGACATTCATGCATAACGGAAAAATTGGTAACTGGCATGACTGTCGCAAAGATGTAGAGGATCTCATCGACCATGTTCACTACCCCCACAGAGAGGGCACCACAGACAGCGAGGCCCTCTTCCTAGTGGCTTTGAGCAAGGGGTTAATTCATGACCCAATCAATGCAATACAGTCAACTTTGCGTGATGTAAAAAAAATCATGGTGAATAACAAATCCGAGGAACCTATGCGTATTTCCTGCGCACTTACAAACGGAAAAGACATTTGGGCATTTAGGTATTCAAGCGATGACCAATCGCCCAGTATGTACTTTGGATCACCGCACACACGCGCGAGCGAGCCTGGTTTGCATCCCATTACAACCATAGCTTCCGAGCCGTCCGATTCTGATGCTGCCCATTGGTTTAAGGTCGAGGAGCGAAATGGCGTTCATTGGACTGAACAGGGTTTGGAGCATTTCACAATCGCCATTTAATTCACTGAACTTGAAAATGAAAAAGTTCCTTTTAGCCGTCGTCATAACGCTGGCGTTTCTAAATAGTGCCTTTGCCCAGCGCATGTATGACGGCAGTGGTCACCAGATCGGCCGCGTGGATGGTGAGCGCTACTATGACGGATCCGGTCACCAAATAGGTCGTGTAGATGGCGATCGAATTTATGACGGCTCTGGTCGACAGTTAGGCCGCATTGAAGGTGAGCGCATCTACAACGCATCAGGCAGTCAAATCGGCCGCATCGACGGTGAACGTCTCTACAGCGCTTCGGGCTCGCAAATGGGCCGGATAGATGGGGAGCGAATTTACGATGGCTCTGGGCATCAGATCGGCCGCGCAGATGGTCTGCGTCGCATGCAAATCATTGTGTACTTTTACTTCTTTATGTAATCAATACTCGCTGGGCAGCATGGAATGGCGGTGCACGTCACTTCCAACGCAAATCTAATTTTCGGCTATGAGCTGCGCAATCGCGCAAGTAAAGGTTAATCAGACTTTGGTATGGGATGCGAACGCACCGTGGTGAAATCGTATTCTTTTCAAATCGTGCGTAGAGGTCATCATGTCACTCAACGGCCAGTTCAACTTTGCACCCAACACGTGAGGCCAAAGTGATGAGCATATCGAGGCTGAACTTTTCAGTCTTACCGCTTAAAAGATCACTCACCCTGCTTTGAGCTACCCCAAAGCGTTCAGCAACTTGAGCTT
>JBAXJB010000048.1:0-7002 GCA_037138055.1 Alphaproteobacteria bacterium
TAGCGTCAGCAGCAACTACTGGAGCCGCCGCAGCATCTTTAGCAGCTGGAGTAGCATCGGCAGCAACTACTGGAGCTGCAGCATCTTTAGCAGCTGAAGTAGCGTCAGCTGGTTTAGTGTCAGCAGCAACAAGAGCAGCTGTAGTAACGATAGCAAGAAGAGCTTGCTTTAACATGGTATTCTCCTTAAATTAAATTTGAATAAAAAACTTACAGCGTCATTCTATTAACCGTAAGCTTCACTGACAAGAGGTATTGTGTATTTTTTTTTCACTTATGTAACACATTCAACCCAAGATCACGGAAAAGCCTTATCTGAACTGCATTTAGAGAGTGTGTCTTTTTTGGTACAATCTAGATATCAAATTCTAGGACGAGGGCAACGTGGCAGAAAATGGGATAGTTCACCAGGCAATTTGTTCTTAACTGGTTGTTTTCCTTCATCTAAAAAAATTTTACCGGGTCAATTATCAGTTTTAACTGGCGTTTTCTTTGCGAAAATATTGAAGCAATTTTTGCCTGCACAAAACATTGCTCTTAAGTGGCCAAATGATTTATTGCTCAACCGTAAAAAATGTGGGGGCATTTTGATCGAGATAGATGAATATATTTATATAGGTGTTGGCATAAACATTGACTCACACCCTGATAATACCCCGATGCCGGCTACACACTTACAAGCTTGTGACCCTGTTGATACGAATGCTTTAATTCAAAAAATTATTGATACATTTCCTAATCTAGAAGAATTGGGAAATTTTGAAAAAGTGCGACATCAGTGGTGGGAATTTGCAAAAGACAGTTTGTCTTGTTGGAGCTTAAGAGAGCCAATAAATGGAGATATTTTAGGGGTTGATGAGCAAGGTCGATTATTAATAAAGTCAAAAAATGGAGATCTTATTAAAAGACACCAAACATTTAGTGAATAAGGATTTAGATATGCAGACAGCTCTTGTGACATTGTGAATTCTGGACCAGACTGCAAGGTACCTAATAGTTGAAAATCTAGAGAGGATTAGTGGAAGATATCGATGATTGGCAATCTAAATTACAGCCATGCACTTACTCAAATAGGTTGTTGGATAAAATACTTTCGAAAAATGAGACAGCTGAGCACCAAGTAGATATTATCGAAGTTAAAAAGGCAATTTTTTATGCCAAAAAATATCATGGGGATCAGCTTAGAAAATCGGGAGAACCTTACTATTCGCATCCACTAGAAGTGGCTTATAAAGTCTCTGATTATCTTTTTAAAACACACATGATAGTTGTAAGTATTCTTCATGACACAATTGAAGATACAGAGCTTACTTTTAGCATGATTGAATCTATTTTTAGTCAAGAGATTGCCAGTAACGTTGATGATTTAACTAGAATCAAAGCAGATCAAAAAATTAGCGCAGCTGAATTAATTGAAACTTTGTGGACAGAAAAAAAATACGATCTTGTGCTTGTTAAGTTATTTGATAGGCTTCACAACATGCAAACTATTGGAGCAATGTCGCCTAAAAAAGCACAATCTACTATTGACGAAACTTTAAGGTATTTTTTGGTATTAAGTGAAATGATGAATCTGCCAAATCTTGGTGATTACCTTTATAACGAATGTCACAAAGCAAACGTGATTTCAGGGATAGTTGAGGAAGACTATGTTTTTGATAAGCAATTTAAACTTCCTAGTTTTCTTTTGTAAGCTCTTGATCCTCTAGTTTTTGGAAATGAAGTAAGCTCATAAAAAATCCGACACCAACCGGTATGAATATGCAAAAAAGTCCCCAATACCCTAAATGGGCAGTGGTATATACTAAACCAAATGATGTTATTAAGTATGTTAGTAATTTTGCAACCGCACTTAAAAAACTAGTGTAAGTAAATCTTTTAAAGATCGGAAAATATTTATAAAATATAGGGGTTGCGGGAACATGATCAAATACAAATAAAGCTGCCAAACACTGAAAAATTAAAATAGAAATTGAATTTGGTGCATAGCTTAGCACAATGGGAAAAAAGAACAGCGTCACAAAAAACAAATAAAATTTCACTTTAAGAATTTTAAAAGGCCGTATTCTGAAGCTCAAATATGCAAGGCTCATTATGCCAAATAAATCTACTATAGACACCCAAAAATTTTGACTAATAACCTCAGCTGACGTAAATCCACATTCTTGCTTTAAGACGTCACCACAGTAAATATATATGAAATAAAAACAAGGTGGTCTTGCGCACTGAATAAGAAAATATGAGATGGAGGTTAATACAGAAGGTTTTTCATTAAGATATTCTTTGTTTACCTCATCTATTTTTATTAAGTTGTCCTCAAGCCTATTTTTGAGCTTACTTTTTTTATTCGTAAATTCATCTGCTTCTTTTAAACTTGTTCTTGCTGCCGTTCCAACAAGGGCAATGCCCGCACCAACTAAAAATGCTATGCGCCAGCTAGAAGAATCATTGTAAATATTGGTATTGGTAAAAATTGATGCGACACCTAGTGCTGCCGTTGTTCCTAAAGCTGAAAATACAGTTATCAAAGTTACTAGTGAATATTGAAGAGGAGGCTTTGAACTTTCAGTTAAATAGATTTCTGCGCCACGTGCTTCTGCTGTTGCCGCCATACCCTGCACTGCTCGACATGCAGTAATGACCCAAGAAGCTGTGATTCCTATTTGTGCATAAGTTGGAAGGCTGGCAATGATAGCGCACGATATTGCCATTAAAAACGTTGTCATGATTACCACAACTTTTCTTCCCATATAGTCACCTATGTAACCAAACAGAAGTGCTCCAAATGGTCTGAAAAAATACGTTGAACAAAAAGAAAATGCTGATAATAGTGAGGCTGTGAAAGGATCTACTTTTGGAAAAAATAAGTCATTCAATAAAAAAGCCATGTGAACGTAAAGCATCAGATCAAAATATTCTAAAAATGTACCAACAGAAAGCAAGCCAACGGCTTCTCTTTGATTTGTTGTTAATTTTGTCTGGGAAATGCTCATTTTTTGAATCTACGTTCATTACAAATGTACTATGAAAGATTGGCGATATTTGCTTGTGTGTCAAGATAGTTTGCGATGCTGTATTGAAAATTCTTGTGATCGATCATGATATGTTGTAGGTATAAGTATAACCTTTAAACTTTATACTATGGCAAAAGAAGATCTTATCGAATTCACAGGTGTTGTCACTGAACTCCTTCCTAACGCAACATTTCGCGTAAAATTAGACAATGACCACATTATTTTGGCACATACATCTGGAAAGATGAGGAAAAATCGAATCCGTGTATTGATGGGGGATAAGGTTACTGTTGAAATGACACCTTATGACCTTACAAAAGGTCGCATTACTTTCCGTCAAAAATAGCACTTGGACTCTATGCTAAAAATCCCGGAACATGTCCGGGATCAAATAGTTTGATAATAAGTATGTTGTTAATTTATTCCGCTGTGCTGCTTGTTTCTGCTGTACCAATCATTCCATCTGCAACGACTCCAGAATTATCACGAATTGCTGTAGCGATGCTTGTTGCTATGTCAGGATTTTCTTTTAAATACTGACGAGCCGCTTCACGACCCTGACCTATGCGAGTTGATCCATAAGAATACCAAGATCCAGCTTTTTCAATAACGTTGGCTTTTACACCTAGGTCAATCAATTCTCCGGCTTTGGAAATGCCTTCACCGTACATGATGTCAAAATCAACAACTTTGAAAGGAGGGGCCATTTTGTTTTTCACAACTTTTACACGTGTTTGGTTGCCCACAATTTGGTCGCGGTCTTTCAGGCTACTAATGCGCCGGATATCAAGGCGAACTGAGGCATAAAACTTTAGTGCATTACCGCCAGTTGTTGTTTCAGGGTTTCCAAACATAATGCCAATTTTTTGGCGAATTTGGTTAATGAAGATGACCATACAATTCGTTTTAGAAATTGAGCCTGTTAATTTACGTAGAGCTTGGCTCATTAAACGAGCCTGCAACCCCATGTGAGAATCACCCATGTCTCCTTCAAGTTCCGCCTTTGGAACAAGAGCAGCTACGCTGTCAATTACAAGGACTTCTACTGCTCCACTGCGAACTAACGTATCCGCAATTTCTAGTGACTGTTCTCCAGTATCAGGCTGAGAAATAAGTAATTCATCAATATTAACACCCAATTTTCTGGCATATCCTGCATCAAGCGCATGTTCTGCATCTACGAAAGCGCAAACACCACCAGATTTTTGAGCTTCTGCTATAACGTGCAAAGCAAGCGTGGTTTTTCCAGATGACTCAGGTCCATAAATTTCAATAACACGACCTCTGGGCAATCCACCAATTCCAAGCGCTATATCAAGACCTAATGATCCTGTTGAAACAACATCTGCTTCTGCCGCAATTTCGCGCTGTCCAAGGCGCATAACTGAGCCTTTTCCAAAAGCACGTTCAATTTGTGAAAGTGCAGCTTCTAGAGCTTTTGATTTATCTGCGCGTGGTTCCATGAGTTTCTCATCTTTAATTGCTTAAAACGTCCTTAACCTTAGCAGCCAGGTCTTTTAAGGTAAAGGGTTTGGGCAAGAAATGAATGTTGGTATCGTCTCCTAGGTTTTTTCGGAAATCGTCCTCTGTATATCCGGAGATGAAAATAGTTTTTAAATTAGGAACAATTTCTCTGGCTTTTTTGTTCAGCTCAGGACCATCCATTTGTGGCATGACTACATCAGTTACTAGCACATCAAATTCTACTCCTTGCATAATAGTTTCTAATGCAACCTCTCCATTGCAAGCCTCAATGACCTGATAGCCTTTTTCTCTTAAGGCGCGAGCGCTAAACATACGTACGGCATCTTCATCTTCTACAAGTAATACAGTTCCAGATCCGCTCAGGTCACCTTTGTGTGTCTCTGCAATTACTGTATAGGGATCTGCAGCACCACTATATTTAGGTAAACATATTCTAAACGTGGTCCCTTTTTCTGCTTCACTTTCGACAAAAATAAAACCGCCAGTTTGTTTGACAATTCCATATACAGTGGAGAGCCCAAGTCCGGTTCCTGCACCTACTTCTTTTGTTGAAAAGAATGGCTCAAAAATATGTTCTAGGTTTTCTTCGTCAATTCCATTTCCTGTGTCAGTTACTTCAATGATGACAAAATCACCAATTGGCATGGTTTCATGGCCAACCGGCATTGGTTTGGTATTACTAATATTATTTGTTTTGATGACTAAGTTGCCGCCATCTACCATGGCGTCTCTTGAATTTACAGCCAAATTAATGATGACTTGTTCAAATTGGCTAACATCGACTTTTACTGGCCAAATATCACGTCCATGAATAACATCTAGATCAATTTTTGCACCTATTAATCTGCGCAGAAGTGAAGAGAGCTCAGCCAGTGCATCTGTAATATTTACAATTCTTGGTTGTAAGGTTTGTTGTCGTGAAAATGCAAGAAGTTGCCTTACTAAATTTGCTGCACGATTAGCGTTTTGTTTAATCTGAGAAACATCTAAATATGACGGATCATTTGGCATGTATCGCTGCAACAATAAATCACAAAATCCAATCATTGCGGTGAGAAGATTATTGAAATCGTGCGCTATTCCACCTGCAAGTTGCCCAACAGCTTGCATTTTTTGAGATTGAATAAACTGCTGCTCTAGTCTTTTTTGTTGAGAAATGTCCATTAACTGTAGTAGATATTCATCGCGTTCTTTATCAATTTGGCTAAGGTAAGCAATGCAGTGAGTTTTAGCATCATGAAAGGTAAGTTCAACAGGTGAAAAAGTATTTGCATTTAAAGCGTCAACGAGTTGCGTGTGTGCACTATGACTTAGCAAGTTCAAAAAGCTAGAATTTGAGCTAACGATTGCATTTGGTAAGGTGTTTTCAATTAGCCCTTGGAACGCTTGATTGAAACTTTGTATTTCTCCTGACTTATGAATAATAACAGCAGGAATGGAAGCTTTTAAGAATGTTTCCTCGGCATGATTATTTTTAGTTTCGTCGATCGTTAATCCATCAATTCTACAAATAATTGATGCACCTGTTGCTGTTGCTAAGGTTGGTGGAAACCAAATGGCTTTAAATGGTGAATGTCGAAATGGTTTGATCTGTATGATTTTTATTTTTGCCGCTTGCCAGTCTTCAATGCCATCCATGACATGCTCAATTCGACAATTAATAATTTCTTCCTTAGTTTGCTTTAGCCAGTCGCACAATGTTTGGTTGCACGCAATAATTTGGCGAGATTGATTTAAATAAAACACAGCGAACGGAGCTTTATCAATAAATTGCTCTAAGTTAAAAAAATCTTGCTGAATACTGACAGTATCATCTAGATGTGTCGTGACATCTTCAAAACCGATGAAGATTAATTTAATAGGGAAATGTGGCAAATCTTGAGTTAAAACTCTTGCTAATAAAATACGTTGTTTTTCTTTGGTGTTTTGAGAAAATCTGAGTAGTAATTCTCCCATGTTAAGCTCCTCGATCCAACGTTTAAGCATTGGCCACTGTTCGCTTTTTTCGAATTTTTTATCAAGCTTTTTAACAAATTCATTAAGAGTGGGATAAAGGTGAGGATGAGAACTCTTAATAAGCTGACCATTGATAGAAAAGATTGCATATTCACTGAATTGTTCCATCGCTTGTTGCAGCGCATGTGCTTGATAAACTTGAATATTTTTTTGTTTTTGCTTTTCTTCTTCGCGAATAAAAATAGGTAAGTATGCTCCAAGTCCAAGCACGCACAAAAACAATAAAGTCATTTGCACAGGATCAGATGCTAAAAGCAAACTAATGCCGCATGCAATTATTATAGCAATTAGGAAGAACCCAGAAAAATGTAGCCGTTGTAACACTTTAAGAACTAAAACGCATTGAAACAAATACCAATGAGGTAAATGTTACCGGTAAAATTAAAAAAGTGATAGCGCCATATTAATAAATATTTAGGCTTGTCCTTTTAGATCCTTTTAGATCCTTTTAGATCCTTTTAGATCCTTTTAGATCCTTTTAGATCCTT
>JBAXJB010000049.1:0-6783 GCA_037138055.1 Alphaproteobacteria bacterium
ACCACGCAGTTTGATTTAAGATCACTCTTAAATCGGCGTCCATACCATCATCCTGGGGATACAATGCACTTTATTCAAGCATTGGTGTGATTCTGTTATTTGTTACATTAATCGCAGGCCGTATCATTCCGTCATTCACTGTGAGTTCTTTGAAATTCCACAACGTTGCATTGAAAAACACTCCACAGAAAAAAATGGATAATTTAGCAATAATAACAATGACCCTCTTCATAATAGTACTTTTATGTGTCGGCCCATCGGAAAAATATACAGGATATGCTGCATTAGCGGTTGCTTCTGTGCACGGGTGGCGAATGCGTTTATGGCATACATATCATAGCATCACTTTTGTCAGGAGATGCAAATCAAAGCAATATCGTCAGAAAGCTCAGCTCATCTGGTTATGCAAGTCGCACTAAAGAAGCTTTATGGGAAATGAATGCAGTGTTAATGACCCAACATTTATTAACCTACCTTGGGGATATTGGTTTCAGGCAAGGGATCCAAGGCGGGCTATGTCGAGGTGAGGCCTATCATCAGCTAAGACGCGCCATTGAAAAGTCTAATGGTCGCAATTTCAGAGGAACGTCAGATATCCAAATGGCAACATGGAATGAGTGTGCAAGGTTGCTTACGAACTGTGTGATTTACTACAATGCATTTATTCTGAACGATCTTAAAATAGAAAGTGATAGCAGGGGCGACGTTGAGCGCAGTCAAAAAATAGTCAGATTATCGCCAGCGGCATGGACACATTTGAATTTTCAGGGGAGATACACTTTTTTAGATAATGGTGCGCATATGAGCATTGATGAAATTGCGAAAAGACTCTTTAGGATAGATTTGTGAAGTCATATTTCAAAAGGAACATTTCGGGGGGCTGCTCAATTAACCCCTACCTGACTTGCTACCCGATCTGCTAGCCAATTGACGAGCCGCAAAATCCCTCATTTCTTGCGATCTTTTTTGTTCCTCTAAAGCACTATTCACTGAAAAACTATTCCGTGTCCTAAGCGGTTGATGCGCCATAGCTGTTGCTTGATCTAAAATATGTTTTGCCTCAAAAGTTTTAGCATGTTGGATGTTGTTAGAAATCATCTGAAAAGTAGAACGAGCAATTTCCCGGTTTTCACGATTTCCTGAACGCCACAAAAGCAACGCAGCATCAAAGGCATCAACGTGTGCCACATCACGGGCAATAGCGCATAAGGTAAGGTGCACTTTTACTTTATCATTATTTTTTCCTGTTCCCCATAAATACCTAGCGGCTTTAAAAGCCTCTGGATTAGACGGATCACCCGCAATAGCACTAATAACCTGGTACGCAACAGCTTTATCATTTGGTATTTTTGAATTCAACAACAGTTTGGCCGTTAAAAAATTATTATCTGTAGGGTCTTCAGTAATAATGCGTAAGGCAGGAAAAGCCAGTTCGTGGTCTTTTGGGTCATCTGATTGTCCTAGACAATTAGCAGCAATAGCGACAACGATTCTCTCAGGATTTCCAAGCAATCCACGCAGCACAGGTAGCGCTTTTTTTTCATATTCACGTCCTGCCAAAAATAGTCCACGGGCGGCATAGGCGGCAATCAACGCATCAGGGCATGATAACAGCCTATGAAAAATAGGAATAACTTTTTGTTGATCGGCTCCACCTAGCCGTCCTAGGGTACAAGCAGCTGTGCAGACGACTCCAATTTCTGGATGGGATAATTTTTTGTGTAAAATGCTAATCGCTTGGCCACGGTCAACTGCCGTTCCACAGCGCAACAAGAAGCTAGCTGCATCGCCCGTTGTTTCATCATCTTGGCCCTTCATCATCATTTTGCGTAAACATTCAAACGCAAGTTTTCTGTTTTGATCACCAGCATAGGTCAAGAAAAATGCCGCTTCATAGGCACGGGGATGCTTCATATCACACGCTATGGTGCGAAGCTCCCTAACCGCCCGCATCCTTTTATTTGGATCACTACATTTTAAAAGGGTTAAGGTGCTTTTGAAGGTTTTTGACCTTGCGGTTTCTGGGGGTGGCAAATCATAAGCAGTAGCCGCGCCAACTTGATTATTTAAAATCGCAAACAATACCACAAAAAGAAATTTAAAATTCATTTTCATAACAAATCAGTACTTTTTACTGATCTATTTATAGACCTCCCTGTCGCTTTTCTCAAGGGGACGATGACGACTTTTTATAACAACCATATATATTAAATAACTACTTATTTTAATTAACCGTTAATAATTATATATTATTATTAGTATTATATAAACCAAAACATGAGATAACCATGAATTCTAAAGGCTCATTAAAACTAGTCGCAGTACTATTATTGGCCACTAGCCATTCAACAGTTTTTTCAGCTGCGGGAGGTTCCAGAGATGGATTTGAAGCCCCACGGGCAGTAGCGCCAGTTGCAGCTCCAGCTGCTCCTGTGGTTGCTCCAGCTGCTCCTGAAGTTGTGGCAGTAGCAGCTCCTGTACCTGCTTTTCCAGCTGTTGCTACATCAATATCATTTACCCCTGAAGCCCTAAATGTTCGTAAAGAGAGTAGGTGGAACGGTTCAGAAGGTAACATAACAGTTGTGGTTAAACCTGACGATACTGAAGAAACAAGAGAATTAACATCAGATGAAAAACTTCTTATAGAAATTAAAAAATCCTTAGATAAATTTGGTGTGCAGGGAAACGGGGTTAATCATATTAGTACATACCTAGATCCTGGACAAAGATTCACCCTGAATATTCCAGCAGGCACTTTTGTAGAAGGCGTTGACGTTGATCCCGCAAGAAATACCTCTGAACTTGATGTTGTTTTAAAGCGGGCATTTTTCCCACCGCTTCGCATTATAGATCGCTTTTTACGATCATTCTCCACAAGGCAAATTTACCTAGCCACCGTTGGTAATGATGAAAATGCCAAAAAATTATTTAATGTACTTAAAATGCTTGGCGTTGTTAGTGTAGACGAAAGTAGAGGGTCACGTACACCTGGTCAGGTTAACCTCGGGGCAAACCCAGACAACCCTATCACCTTTAATTTTGCTCCCGGTGAGCTTGAGGAGGGTGAGGCAGCAGTAATAGCTAGGTATGGTGAACAAATTAAGGATAGTGCATTAGGTGCAATTCATGCCGATACCCACAGGGCCCATGCCTTAAAAGAAGCAATGGGGGATGAACACCCTGGAGAAAAAAGGCGTGGAGACGATGGTGTTCGTGACCATTTACATGAAACCGTTGATCGCGCTGTTCGCCACATTGGCGAAAAGGAAGAAGCCTTAGCAGCTCACAAAGCAACTATTGAAAAGCATCAAGCTGACATTACCAGACATCGGGCTGAATTGGAAAAACACCAAGCGTTTTTAACGGCAAGTGAAGAAGAATTAGCTAATCAAAAGGCAGCTGCTGAAGAAGTACAAAGGGTTTACGAAGCTGAGGGAGAGGATTTTCGTAGTTTTAGAAAGAAAAATTATGCAGAAATGGATGAAGAAGAAATAAAAGAAAAAGAGTTGCTAGCGCAATTAAAGCAAGTGAAAGGGACAGATCACCCCGAAGCTACAGCCTCTGTTCAAGCTTTAACAGAGCAGGTTGCAGATGTTAGGGCTCGTATTGCAGCCAAAGAAGGTGAACTTGAAAGAGCAAATGCAGAAATTGCTTGGCATAACGCTGTAGTGGCTGAAATATCTGCAGCTATAGCTGCTAAATAAACAACAGAAAAAATGAGGAAAAGATCATGAAAAATACCAAAAACTCACTTAAAGTCGCCGCTCTGTTGTTATTAACAACTAGCTATTCAACAGTTTTTTCAGCTGCGGGAGGTTCCGGAGGTGGATTTGATGGTTCCCCTGTGGGCAGAGAACCATCAATGGGTGCAGCAGCTCGGGTTGTTGAAGGCCCACGGGCAGTAGCGCCAGGTGCAGCTCCAGCTCCAGAAGTTGCGCCAGCACCAGTTGTTGGTGAAGTATCAGAAGATGCCCTAATTGCCCATAAGCTTCAAAGGGCTATGGGGCAAAAAGCGCCTTTGCATGCAGATTTAGATAAAGCAGTTAGCAGTGCTGTTGGCCATATTCGCACAAAATCAGCCGATCTAAGCGTACAAGCAGAAGCTGCCAGAGAGGAAGAGAAAAAGGTTGCACGCCTACAGGCTGAAGTTGCTGTTCACCAAGAAAGAACTAAGGCAAGAGAAGATGAAATAAGAAGACAAAAAGATTTAGCGATTAGCAGGTCAGAAATGTTAACAGAGTCAAGAGAAAGTAATGTTAAGCAGAAAGAAGCTCATCGTGGACAGTTAAAGGACAGTGAAAAAAGAGTTGTAGAAGCTAATGCTCAATTAAAAGCCGCAATCGCGGCCCATGACGCTGCTAAAAGAAGTGTTGCGGAATTAACCGCTGACCTTGGACGACTTGATAGTGAATTCAGTGCATTAGCAGCAGCAGTTGCAAGTGCTACTGCCGAGAAAGAGCACCGTGCCAGTATCATGGAGAGCATACGTGCGGCTTTGGCAAAGCCACACTAGGAGTAAGGTTCTCGTTTTTAGTCGGGGCCCCGTTCTTCAACGGGGCTGCGATTGAAAGTGATGACCAACCACTCCGCCACTTACGAACCCACGATCCATTCCCGCCGTCATTGCGAACCCCGCAGGGGTGTGGCAATCCATAACACCCGTGGACTGCCGCGCTATGCTCGCAGTGACGTGCCGCGCTGCGCTCGCGATGACGCTAGGAGGCGCGCAAACCGCCACTTACGAACCCACGATCCAACCACTCCGCCACTTACGAACCCCGCAGGGGTGTGGCAATCCATAACACCCGTGGGGGTCCCTACGTCGCCTCTGGCTCCTCTGGATGACGGTGTACGCCTCGTGGCCCCCGCAGCAATCCAGCGAGTATCAACTAATAATCGTAGGTGAAGAGAACACCCAACTTTTTTAAAGCTGACATTTCTTCATCATTATTGTTCTTAGATGAATTTAAATATTCAACAGTTCTGCGTAGTTTAGCAGCAGCTTCAGTGGCAGCGTAATTTTTGGCACTTAAAGCTCTATACGTACGATAATACGCTCTTATATCACCTGCTGCTGTTGCTGCTGCTTTTGCCTTTGTTGTTACTTCTGCATTAAGCGCTACTAGTTGCTTTTCTAATGCTTCTAGTTGTGCTGGCTTATCACCTAGTGCATGGGCAATAGTTTCTCCTCTTATTTCAAGTGCTGCAGCTGTAATTGTATGAGTTGCATCTAAAATTTCGTCTCTAAGCTCAGTAGACAAGCTGTCAACTAAAGTAAAATGCCAAAAAGGAAAGTAACTAGGGTTTGGATAGATTCCCCTTACGGATTGTCCCGTGCCCATGTATAAAGTTCCAACTTTTATGCTAGCACAGCCGTCAGCCTTGTAATGTAATTCCTTATGCATCGGGCGGTCATGATGGTCATAGGATGTATCGCCACCAAAGTGTGTTCCAATTCGGAAACGTTTGGCCAAAACTGTAACATCACTGTGAGCTGCATCTGCAACCGGAGCAGCTTCAGTATCCGCTGCAAAAACTGATGTTGCTAAAAATGCCATGATTATTAATTTTAATTTCATAAAAGTACCTTCTTGTAAAATGTTGTGCCTGTGATAATGCCCATAAATGCAAGGGGGGTGTCAATAGCAATCTGTGCGGGTTCATATAGAATGAGACAGAATTGAGGTCTCAGATAAGGTGTTTTTAATATACTGCATTGGGGTTAATCCTTTCAAGTTTCGATGTGGTCTGTAGGTGTTATATTTCACCAAAGCCTTACTTAAAGCAGCTTGCATCCCTCGTACAGAATCTTCAAAAAGATCAGCTCGATTATAAAATTCTTCTCTAAAGGTTCGGTTACCTCGTTCAACACCGCCGTTATACTCGGGTTTTTTAGGTGGAAGCACAATTAGAGGAATATTCAATGTTGCACAGGCATCTTCGAATTCAGCCATAAATTCTGATCCTCCATCGACTTGAATTGATTCTATAGGAAAAGGCGCACGCTCAACAAAATCTAATAGAAATCTCTTCGCGCTGCTGGCTTTGGCGTGGGAGAAAACACCAGCATCAATGTACTTTGATTTCCTTTCCCAACCTTGAAAATGCTTAATGTTGATGCCATTTTTAGTGACCGTCATATGGTCAATTTGCACACGTTCACCAATGGTCATGGTGTCATAATCTTTAAATGTCCAAGCCTGAGCATGCTTTTTAAAGATGCGTTTTCTTTTGGTGCGTAAGGCTGAGATAGATCTTGTGATCAGTCCTTTTCCCTTTAGAAACTTCAGTATACGTCCAACGGTGCTTTCGCTGATGGTTTGCTCATGATCTCTCTTTAAAATAATGGCGATTTTCTCTTTTCCATAGGTTGGATTTTCACGTCTGATTTTAAGAATAAGCTGTTTGTGTGACTCACCCCACTTTGGTTTATTAAGCTTGTGAGGTTTCTTAGAGGGCGGTGTTATGTCTTTTTCTAGCTTGTTTAAAATCTTTCTGTGGCGATAATAAGTGGCTCGACTGATGCCAACAATTTCTTGGCGTAACTCAAGTGACTAACGTCAATTAGAATTTCTCCTAACGACAATTAAAAGTTCCATTTATTAAGCGTAAAAATCATGCATGATTTTCCCCTCCTTCTTCTTGTCGTTTTTTAAGTTTTGCTTTGGCAATGCGGTAACTTTCTCCATTTAATTCTAAGATCACTGCGTGATGCACAAGTCGATCAATTATAGCTGACTACATATAATTTAATTATATAACATGCAGTTGAAACAGCTTCTC
>JBAXJB010000050.1:0-6779 GCA_037138055.1 Alphaproteobacteria bacterium
TCAGACTACTCGGTTTTTATGTTGATTCTACTAGGGCGTCCATATATGACGATGCAGGTGTCATTATGAGGAGCATAGCGACGTCATGAACCAGTGTGTAATATCATTTTACTTGTCATCTCCGACTTGATCGGAGATCCATTGATATTAATCATTATGGATTCCCGCTTTCGCGAGAATGACAATGATATTTTAGGATCGATTAATAATGATCTTTATTCTACCACTTCACCAAAGCAGAGGCCCAGGTAAGGCCACCGCCCATGGCTTCAAGCACAACATTTTGACCTTGTTGAATGCGGCCATCACGGGCTGCTTCCCACAATGCCAGGGGAATAGTAGCTGCAGATGTGTTGGAGTGCCTATCAACGGTGACCACCATCTTTTCCATAGGAATTTTAAAGTGAACGCTAATGCCTTCAATAATGCGAAGGTTTGCTTGATGGGGCACAAACCAGTCTATGTCATCAACGGTCATGTTATTGGATTTCAAAACGGTTTCAACTGCTTCACCAATTAGCTTAATGGCAAATTTGAAAATTTCCCGGCCTTGCATGCGTACATGGCCTGGCTGTTTCGCACAAGCTGGTGCCGTGTCTACGTACAACAAGTCATAGCAGCCGCCATCAGAAAACAAATGGGTTGAATGAATGCCGCGATTGTAGTCTGCATGGGATTCATCAACGCCTTCTAAAACCAAGGCGCCAGCGCCGTCACCAAACAATACAGCCGTTGAGCGATCATTCCAGTCAAGAATCTTTGACATAGCATCTGCACCAATTACTAAGGCACGTTTGGCCATGCCCGTTTTAAGGTATTGATCAGCAACGGATAATGCATAAATAAAGCCAGAACAAACGGCGTTAACATCAAAAGCAAAAGCTTTTGTGGCGCCAATTTTTGCTTGTACGCGTGCGGCTGTTGCGGGGAATGGGTTATCAGGGGTAACGGTTGCTACGACTATTAAATCAATTGAAGCTGCATCAATGCCGGAATTTGCCAAGGCTATTTTTGCGGCCTCTGCGGCCATGTCAGATGTGTTTTGCCCGTCGGCTAAAACATGACGTTGTTTCATGCCGGTGCGTTCAACAATCCATTCGTCGGTGGTATCAAGGCTTTTTGCTATATCAGCGTTGGTAATACAGTTAGATGGCAGATAGCCACCAACGCCGCGCACAATACTGCGACGCACTATTGTATTCCTTCAAGCCCAGCTTGCAAATCTGGGATCACATTACGCTTTACCATTTCATCGGCCACTTTAATGGCATTAGCATAACCAATGCCGTCAGTTCCGCCATGGCTTTTAATAACAATACCGCGAAGGCCCAAAAACATTGCGCCATTGTAAAGACGTGGGTCAACGAAACGTTTGAAGGTTGCAAGTGATGGCTGAGCAATCAATGCACCTATTTTACTAAGTACGCTGTCACTTAAGCTTTTCTTTAGTTGACGTGCGAACAGGCGAACTGTTCCTTCAATAGCTTTTAGAACGATATTTCCGGTGAAACCATCGGTCACAACCACATCTACCGTTGCTTTGGTAATATCATCGCCTTCCACGAAGCCGTGGAAATTTACTAATGGGTGATCACGCAAAAAGTGTGCAGCTGCTTGAACAATTTGGTTGCCCTTAAGGTCTTCGCTGCCTACGTTAAGCAAACCAACCAGTGGGTTTTCAATGTTCATAAGTTTTTTAGAATAGGCAGACCCCATTACCGCAAATTGCACCAAATTTTCAGCGCTGCAGTCAATGTTTGCGCCCAAATCTAGCACTAGGGTGCAGCCTTTATCACTAGGAATAAGGGCTGGAATAGCAGGGCGGTCAATACCGTCAAATGTCTTTAAAATAATTTTAGAAAGGGCCATGTAAGCGCCAGTGTTACCAGCTGATACAACAGCGTGTGCAATACCTTGGCTTACTGCATCAATTGCCATGCCCATACTTGATCTGCGTCCAATGCGCACAGCAAGGCTTGGCTTCAATTGACCGGTAATGACTTCTTCAGCATGCTTTATAGTCACATACTTTCGCAAAGTCGGGGTAAGGAGAGAAGTTAGAGCATCTTCTTGACCAAATGCCAAAAATTGAACAGTTGTCTGGGGATGCGTTCGAATAAATTCGGCAATACCATCAAAAACAATTTTAGGGGCTCCGTCGCCCCCCATGGCATCAATAGCGATGCAAGTTGTCATTGTATGAAACTACTCTTCAGTTTCAACAACAGCGCTACGTAACTTCAATACTTGGCGCCCCTTGTAATGACCACATGATGTACAAACATGGTGTGATAACTTAGGTGACCCGCAGTTTGGGCACTCTTGCACATTAACAGGTGTTAAAGCATGATGAGAACGGCGCATGTTGCGACGAGATTGGGATGTTTTTTTCTTAGGAACAGCCATGACACTAAAGCTCCTTGCAGCTTTTTTTGAAAAATTATACTTGTTACAAAAATATAGCGAAAAATCATAAGATTCGCAAGGCTTACTTAACGTTAAACATAAAAGGATGCACTAATGGTTACTACAATTGAGGGTTTTGTCGATCTACCAACTTGGGATTTGACTGATTTATACAACAATTCAAAAGATCCAAAAATTGATCAAGACCTAAAAACAATTGAAAAACAGGTCGATGAATTTGCATTAGCCTATACTAATGTTGCGTTAGAAGGCACCACATTGCTGAAAGCCATTAAAACCTATGAGTGCATTAGCGAAGCTCTTGGAAAGATTATGACCTTTGCGGTGCTTCAATATTACGGGGACCTTAATAACGCTGATTATCGTGCTTTGTATCAATTAGCCCAGGAAAAAGTGTCACTACTTTCGGCAAAAATTGTTTTTTTCTCATTAGCCCTAGCAAAACTTAGTGCAGATTCCGTTGCTAACTCCATTAAAGCAGAGCCAAAACTTGCCCATTATGACCACTTCCTTAAAATTGTGCGCCAGTACCAACCGCACCAACTAAGTGAAGAATTAGAACGTTATGCGGTGGAAAAATCAGTAACGGGTCGTAATGCGTGGGTTCGTTTATATGATGAAACTCTAGCTTCTATGCAATTGAATTTTGAGGGGGAAATGCTACCCCTAGAGGCAGTCGTCCATAAAATGAGCGATAAAAATGCCGATGTTAGAAAACTTGCCGCCCATGCCTTGAATGCAGGGTTGCAGCTGCAAATGCCATTGTTTGCGACCATTACTAACGTGCTAGCGAAGGATAAGGAAATTGACGATAAGTGGCGTCATTTTGCAAAATCAGATAGTAGTCGCCATCTTGATAACCAAATTGAACCTGAAGTTGTTGAAACGTTGGCGTCTTGTGTGCGTAAAAATTATGCGCAACTTTCCCATCGCTATTACGGCCTTAAGGCAAAAATGCTGGGCATGCAACGCCTGGAATACTGGGACCGCAACGCGCCCCTGCCTATTGATGACGATGCTGATATTTCATGGCCACTAGCCCGTAAAATGGTGTTAGATGCCTATTCAAGTTTTTCCCCGACTATTTCAAGTATTGCTCAAGAATTTTTTGATAAGAATTGGATTGATGCACCAACCAGAACCGGCAAAACATCGGGGGCATTTTCCCACCCGGCTGTGCCAAGTGCGCACCCGTATATTTTGCTTAATTATCAAGGGCGACGTCGTGATGTAATGACTTTGGCCCATGAACTGGGTCACGGGGTTCACCAAATGCTGGCGCGCGAACAAGGCTATTTATTGGCAGATACGCCGCTGACCGTTGCTGAGACCGCATCTGTTTTTGGAGAAATGCTAACCTTTCAACATTTGCTGGGCACATGTGAAACACCAAACCAGCGCAAAGCGCTGCTTGCTGGTAAAATTGATGACATGCTAAACACGGTTGTGCGCCAAATTGCGTTTTATCATTTTGAACAATTGGTTCACCAAGCGCGTCGTCAGGGTGAATTAGCGCCCGATGATTTGGCCAGTATCTGGAAGCGTACCCAAGAAGAAGCGTTGGGCAGTGCTGTTAACATTGACCCAATCACTCATAGCTATTGGGCGTACATTAGCCACTTCATTCATAGCCCGTTTTATGTGTATGCCTATGCATTTGGGGATTGCTTGGTCAATTCGTTGTATGCGTTCTATCAACAACAACCCAATGGTTTTGAAGCGAAGTACCTGGATTTGTTAAAAGCGGGTGGCAGCAAAGGCTATAAAGACCTGTTGCAACCCTTTGGTTTTGATTTGAAGCAGGAAGCATTTTGGCAGGGTGGTTTGCAAATGATTTCAGGATTTATTGATGAGCTAGAAGGTATGTGTTAGGGGGGATTGCTCCCCCACACTTTTAGTTTAGTGGAGTCTCATTAAAAGAAAGAGTTGTTGCTAAGCCTTTTGGTAAACCTCTGCAACATCTTTCAACATAGCTAGGGCTTCGTCATAAGAGCGTTGGAAACAATTGCGCCCTATAATTGATCCAAACGCGCCGCCGGCGGCAATTGCCTTAGCATCATCTACTACCGCGTTTGCGTTTTTCATTTCAAGGCCTGAAAATATAACAATTCGTCGGCCATTGAAGCAGCCCTTAACCACAACGCGAATGCGATCTTCCAAGGTTTTGATAGGAATTTTATTTGCTTCAAATGCTTTTTTGTTTTCTGGGTGTTCCAAATGCTCTGTTGGCAATTTCACCTTTATAATGTGTGCACCCAAAAGGGCTGCCATGTGTGCGCCATAGGAAATTATATCAACTGCGCGTTCGCCTTCTTTGGAAAAATTCCCACGGGGGTAGGACCACACAACAACGGCAAGTCCTGCGGCTTTTGCTTCGGCACTTAAGTCGCGTAGTTCTTCAAATTGATCAAGGCTAGCGTCTGACCCTGGGTAAATTGTAAAGCCAATAGCGCTGCAGCCAAGGCGCAAAGCGTCATCAATGCTGGCAGTGATTGCTTGGTCAGGTGCGGTGTCTTTGCCCATTAAGCTATTGCTGCTATTCATTTTTAAAATCAATGGTACTTGGCCGCAAAAAGTTCCAGCGCCTGCTTCTAGCCAACCCAATGGCCCTGCATAAGCAGACATGCCAGCGTTAATGGCTAATTTGTACATGTAGTGCGGATCGTATCCTTCAGGGTTTGCTGAAAATGAACGGTCTGGCCCATGTTCAAATCCTTGATCAACCGCTAAAACTAAAAGCTTTCCCGTGCCGCCCACTTTGCCGTTCATTAGAATTCTTGCCAAATTTGCTTTGGTGCCTGGAGTATCTGCTTCGTAGAAACTTAGAATTTTTTGAACTTTTCGTGATATGCGCATGAGAACTAAATTTTATATCTGATTTTGAAATTCTACATGAAAATGGTTGTTTTATAAAGACTGAGCTTATTGATGATGTTTCTCAATTACAGCGGAGATTTCATTTTGCCATTGATTAGGTTCTATTTTGTTCAGTTTTTTAATAAAGGAAACACGCTCAGAATTTGGCAAATCCTGAAGTTGTTCTAGGTGTTCGACAGTTAAAATATTACTAAGCGTTGTTAGTTGCTGCACAGGAATTTTCATCACCGCGCGAATAACGTAACATTTTTCATAAATATCCATTTTTTGTGTAAGGTTTTGGACTATTTTTATAAATTCTTCCGTCAAATATTCTGGGGCCGCTGGGGCTAGCGCAATTTGTATTCGTTGCTTTTTTTGGGAAAACAAACCTTGAGAGAGTTGATCTGCCACCATCTGATGTGTCATGAAAGATGTTGTGTGAGTAGGGGAGGATAATTCTTGAATATTACTTTCAAGTTCTTCACTTGCCTGTAAGGAATGTTTCTCTAACAAGCATGCGACTAGTGTACAAAGAATAAGCAAATGTATGTTCATCAACGTGCTTGAAATAATTCTCCTGAGTTTATTATCACAGCTTTTTACTTAACATAAAATTAAACCTTTGCCTGGCTGCCTAAATTATATTTATGTTAATAAAATATGGTATAATTAAATATCTTTATTGCGGTGCATTGTATGTTAAAATATGTTTTGGTTGCACTTTTGTTTCCTTTTTTTTCAAAAATTTATGCAGCGGCAGTAGCTGAAGAAGAGGTGGAAATTCCTCGAAAACTTGTTGTTTCCACTGATGGATTTAATTTTGAAGCATCTGCACGGTTACAGGAATTATTAAAAAAATCTGAGCCAGCTCATATCTGTGCATGTATTCAAGCAACGAATGTGTGTGCTTTAGTTTATCCATTTGTGCCAATTCAGCATATTTTTTTCTGGCATTTGGCACCAGATTCACCATCTGTTATTACGTCGTTTATTCCTTCATTGAAGGCAGCGTGCCCACAATATTTGTCTGTAATTGAAGCCGAACTTCAGTCTCTGGCGACTTTTTTTACACGGGCTGCATTTAATCAAATAAATGATGGTTACTTAGAAGGTGATGTGCCAGTTCATGAAAAATGGGGAAATGCTGCAATTACATGTTTTAATATTTCTGAAGTGCTTACACCTATTCAAAATGAACACATGCGCTTTGAAATTGCGTCGCACCTTATGCTGTTTATGCAATATCGTTCAACGCATTTGCTGACTTATTACGCAAAGGCATTGGCAGATGATTTTGCAAATTTAGAAAATAATTATTACCCACTTTACTGTCTTACGCGTAGGTTAAAAGGGCACGACGAGCTGCAAACTGCATTATTAGAAAAACTAAAACTATATGGAGAATCATCAAGTGGGCCAAGCGTTATATTTTCTTTTGCTAGATAGTGTAGTCACGAGACATTAGCCCAAAGAGCGATGCACCGAATATGAAT
>JBAXJB010000051.1:0-6633 GCA_037138055.1 Alphaproteobacteria bacterium
CCCGACTACCCATACCAATATCAATGCTTTGTTCAGTAACCCCTGCTGGGATCATACTAGCTGCCATGCCTGCTATAGAGCTGTGGCCTCCACTTGCTAGATTAGGAAGATTTCCACTTCAGTTACCTAGTCGTCATATACAAACGGGTGACTTAAAGCCACCCGAGTAATGTTAGAAATCTAGTCATCAGGATATGGCCAAGATAATGGATCCTCTGGAGGTATTGAATATACTTGCACTAATTTTTGACACAAGTTTTTTATATTATTTAATTCCTCAGCAATTATTTTAGCTTCTTCTTGATTTGGTTTATTTCGCATATCTGAGCACATAACTGAATATGCCTGCTCAATGCCAGACCAATAAGAAAATAAAGAATCCCTATAAACTTGATCTACTTCATTCAGCGATAAAACATGTTTTTTTACCAAACTTGATAATCCCTCAATCACCTGATCATTGCTTAGGTAATATTGAACCTCTTGCTCTAAATAATTGATTGTATTATATTCTTTTTTGCTTATTTCTTGCATTATAGAACTCCTGCTAACTTTCCAAATGAAGTTGTTACTACAGAACCTTCAGAATTTACAACTACAGAAACATTATTAACTGGATCATATTTAACTGTAGTTCCAGCAAGCCGCCCCGGACATGATACACCCTTCTGCACTGCTTGTTCAACAACACTTGGAGTTAAGCCTTGTGCTCTCATTTCATCTAAAGCATGACCTGTATAGTTCGTGTCGCCTATTTTGGTAGGTTCGTTCTTTGTGTGAAATTTAGGTGTAGCTTCACCTGGTTTTCTATGACCAGTAGGTAAAGTTGCATCTGCATTATCATCACTTATTTTGTATTTTTTCTCCTCAGGATCTTCTCCATCACCACCAGTTGCAGCAGATGATGAAGATTTCTCACCAGTAGCGCTCACTTCAGGTTCTTCTGATAATTCAGCAACTTTCTTCAATAATGAAACGACTTTTAAAACCGCTTTTACTTTAGAAGCTGACCTGGGGTTAAGAATAGCATCAAACATCGCACTTGTCATACGCTCTTCCATCGTAACACCATCCATATACAACCTACCCGCATAACGATCAGTCAATTGCATAATGCCTGCACTGGTTAGCACATGAATGTCATGCAATATGCTTGCATGATCACCAGACCCAGAATAAGCCGATGATAAATCTACGCTTCGTCCACTTACACCACTGGTATAGCTTGTGCCTATTGATAAGCTGTCTGTTCTTGATGCTAAAGATAGTGATGCAAACGAGGTTACGTTTCCTTCCCGACTACCCATACCAATGTCAACGCTTTGTTCGGTTATCCCTGCTGGAATCATACTAGCTGCCATGCCTGCTATAGAGCTGTGGCCCCCCATACCCGGAAGATTACCTCCTGGTTGGAAAAAGCTACCGAAAGAAGAAGGTGCACTTTGTCCCACAGATGATGGAGCAAAGCCCACGGATGAAGATGAAGTTCCACCTTTTGAGTATCTACTTCCACTACCGCTACTTTTAACGCCAAGAAAATCACTTACCCCGCTGGAAACATAATTACTGTGTCTGTCACGGCTAGAATATTCAGGGGTTAGATCGGGCATTAATGTATAAAGAGTGAACGTTGGCTTACGTTCAAGGTAATCACCAAAATATCCATAAACATCAGCACCGGTCGTAAATTTATCTCGCTCAGTTGGATCATAAGCATGAAGATGGTTGGTAAAACAAGCAAGCATTCTACCATGGTGAATAAGTGCTTGATTGCTGTTAAATACTTGATTATTACCCAAAAGAAGCAACCTGTCTTTTGAAACTTCTCCACCCATTTTATCCATTGCATCTGATATGCCAGCGAAAGCTGTTTGTGTATCTGTATGCCAATGCCCCATATTTATATATAAGGTGTCTCCGGCACTTACTACAGCCCCGTGTGTAGCTAACAAAGAGGGGTCACTCGAAGAAGAGCACATTAATGCTGCCCATTGTCCAGCTATCACTTCACTAAATGATAAATGTGTATCATTGGATTCAAGCACTACATCTTTATAAGCAAAAATTCCATGACCTCTTTGTGAAAAGAACTTGTATTCATTGCCATTAGAATTTCTTTTGGTTTCATAGCCATTACCATCCCACAGATTAACCTGCTTAGAGCTTACCCATGTACTGTCTCTGCGCGATACTAATACACCCTTCATGCCTCGGTAATAATCAGTATCAATGTGTAGAGAGGCTGGATTAGATGGACCAGTATCATTATCAACTGTTGTGGGATAAGCCGACGTTTCAACAAATCCAAGTTCTTCACCGTTGGCAACGACCACCGTTGCACCAACACCCACAGAATTTATTACATATCCGGTGCTAATTGCTTTAATTGTTGCAACGGCTCCATCTACCCTAAAGTTAAACAAATGCGTTCCACGATCATCTTCTAATGAACCTATGAATTCTTCACTCGCACTTGCACCTTGTGACCAAATGATGTGCTCTGAGGTTTCATTTTTGCCTTTAAGCGACCATTTTCCTGCTGTGTAATTTAAACACACACGCACAGGTATAAATGCTATGGGAGCAATAACTGGTCTTACAGCACCCATAAGCATTTCTGCTCGTTCATTTGGCACGTGATATTCAGTATATGCTGTTAAGTCTGGATAAAGCGTTACAAATGCTTGTTGAAAATTCAACCTTGGATGCAATGCTTGTGCTGCTATTAGCTCTGCTCTAGCACTTCCAACAGAAATCATTGCTTTTGCTTGTTCATAAGCTTCCTTCATCATTGGGTAGTTTGAACCACGATAATATCTAGGATTTGCTCCACCTATTGCAGACATAGGATCAAAATTATTTACAACCTCTTGTAACCCTGCATTAATAACAGCGTCTGTTTTTCCAGTTTTTATTCCATCCCATAATTTTGAAAAACTCTTGGCCAGACCTTCTAGTTTCCAGTAATAACTTCTGGTAGCAGTTTCAGCTGTTTTTTCAGGATAAAACTTTCCGCAATCATATAACTGACTTAAAAAAGAACGGCCGCCTTTCTCAGGATCAGTGGTCATGCTTAACGCCAGAAACATAGCTTTGCGAATCACTTGCCAATCAGCAGCATTAGTAGGATTAAGACGAACCAATCCTTCTGCGCCAGGCGTTCCTGCAGCAATCGTTAAGAGAATCTGCTGAGACCTTCTTACTAAATCCTCAATACTTTCAGGAGTAGGAGCCGCCCCAACAGCACCCATTTCTGTGCTTAGCTTTATGCTTAAATCATTAAGAAATGCTATTGGGGGGCCTGCAAATGCAGCATATAGTTCTTGTTGTTTGTCATAAGTGTTAGGGTCAATAACACCGCCAGCTGCCCAGAACCTCTCATGGGCAAACCATGCATTCATCTGATTCAAATGAGCTAATCCCAAAGCACGTGCTTCTGGAATATCATGAGGAATCATGGTGCCAGTAGCAAGCGTAGCTGATTGGTAGGCTGCATCTACTTTTGTTAATAAGCATAAGCCCATTAACAGATATTTTATATTTTTCTTCATAAAATTACCTTTCTATGTTTGTTGTTAGGTAAGATTTTTTCACCTTACCTATACGCCTTAATTCGTGAAGTTACTATAGCTTAATATTTTTCTGTGTAAACATATTTTTTATAAATATATTTTTTAAGAAAGAGATAATTTGATGGTAAAGGTATACGAAAAAGCATCACTTGAATCAGCACAAAGATCAGCTGAACGGCTCATATGGTTTGACTTTTTAACGAGATCGAGTATTTTATGAAGAAAAGAAGCATGAGTTAGCCGTTGGGTAAAAAAAATACGAGTGATTTAAGCATCATTGGCAATAGAATTCGCTATTTGCGCGGTCTAATGGGACTTGATCGACAAACAATGGAAAAACGCCATGACATCAAAGCCGTTTCCCTAGAAAAATGGGAGGGCGGTTTTAATAATATCAAAACTCAAAATATTCAGCGCTTAATCACTGCAGCCCTTGCCCATTCAATCGAGTGCAGTGCTGAATGGCTACTAAAAGGAGAGGGATCACCGCCTAGCACTATTCTCCCCTCGAAGTTCATCAAATCAAAAGGTCCAACCTCTAGTAAAACCATCAATGCCTTAAGGGATTTGAGTTATTTTAAAGAGTCTTATCCTAACGGGATGACGTTAATGGTCAATGATGATGCGATGGCACCGTTTTATGTTCATGGAGACTTTGTTGGGGGTGAGCTTGTAGACTTGGCTGATTTAAAGAAATGCTTAGATTCTCCCTGCATTGTGCAAACCGCTGACGGGAAAATACGGGTACGCAGAATTGGCTATTGTAATGGAGAATGGTTTTTGTACGGCACGAACGTTAAACATGAAGGATCAGCTTATATGGAGATCAATGTGAAAATCACCAAGGCAGCCCCGATATTTTGGTTAAGAATGCAATCAATACTCCATTTATGATCAGAAGATAACGTAACGCAAAAGAGCTTTGGTAAACACAAACCTCAAAAATAAGGTGTTTTTAGAAATCTATTAGGATATTTTTACTCTTAAAACGTTAATAATATATTGGACTTTTTCCTTTTTTACTGTACAATTCAACCATAAAGGAACTTGGTTTTAAGGTGATTAAAATGCGTTCAGTAGCACTATTAGCAGCCTTTGCACTGTTTAATTTAGCAAATGCGAGTCAAACAGAAGTCGTGATAAAAAACGAGACAAGTCGTCCTGTACATATCGATCACTTTACTGATAATTACACCGACATACCTATGGACGATATTATTTCACTAGACGAAGGAATCGATCCCGGCAAAAAAGCAATTGTTCATTTTTCTTTTATGGGCATACGCTATCCACAGTTTTTAAGCCAAATACGAAGTAATGAAGTTGAACAAGATGGGATATACCTTACGTTAGACGGAAAGCGGTTTAAAATTACTTGGGAAGGTTATTACCCTGATTTCGAGGCCAAAGAATTGATGAACACAAAAATCACATCAAAAGAAACAAAAGGAACTCACTTTGTTTTTACAGTTCGAGAAGATCAAAAAGAAGATGATTAATAGTTACTAACGAAGAAAACGACTAATTTCCCAAAATTTTATTTGATAAAGACTGTTTTCTAGTTCAAATTGCAAAACAAACAATGGGCGTTCTTTTTGCCAAATAGGTTCAGCATAGTAGGAAAATTTAGCTGACAACTCCTGAGTAATTATGGGGGTTTTCACAAAAATCACTTGTTCCTTTGGATCAACATGAAAAATTGCCTTTGTTTGATTGGGAGCCGGTAGGTTTCTCATGTTTTCATCATTAAACGGTAAAGTATTAGAAGGCACTACAAGTATCTTTAAATTAGCTGGATATGAAGCCATTTGCTTTCTTATACCCAGATGTAAGTCATAACAAATTTCTGTAGCAAGGCTATCCATTAAAACAGCAGAAGCCTCTCCGTGCAAAGCATTAACATCTCTACCATTACCGAACATATAAAATATTTCTTTTTGCAAGTCCTCATCACTCTCTGTTTGATAGGTACTTTTTCGGTAATAAGTCAGTTGATTTCCCTGAAAAAATGTCTCAGAAATATTTTCAAGCACAGGAACCAGATCATTGTATTGCGGCAATGATTGAAAATACCTATCGTAATCTCCTACTTGTTCCCAATCAAACAATGCATTTCTTCCTTTATAGGTATTTAGGAAGGCAGCGCAAGATTCAGGCTTAACTATTGCGCTATTAAGAAAATTCACATGAAAGATTTTGTTAGGATGCCTCGATGATAGCTGGTCTATTTCACGCTGAAGCACACCTGAAGGAAAAGGAGTGTTTTTTCCAAAAAACATTTCATTAAAGACCACAAGACAATAAGAAGAACGAGAAAAGCCTATTCCGGCTAAAAATTCCATTTGCCCTCTCATTTGAATTAGTAATTTTTTCCATAGCGCACAGCATTGCATGCGGAGATTTTCATGTTGCTGTATTCGCCCATATTCAAGAATTTTTTTCTCTACTTTGGAAAACTCCTTCATAGATATTTTATCTTTTTCTTTATCAATCTTTTGCCCTAAGGTTCTCATTTTTTGTAATGTGTGCGTCAATGCACGCTGCTGGTGGGCGGTAAAAGAATCCATTTTAAATGCTTTAGGATCTAGTGCACTTTCTCTGCCGAGTGCTTGCCAAACATTGTTACGCTGCTCTGCAGGAAACAGATCTAACCATTGTTTTTGCAGATCTTGGATAGCTATTTGATCTGAAATGCTTGCTTTTATTTCAGCAAATTTAGTTTCAAGAAATTGATATTGCTTGGCGTCTTGTCGGGATGCAGCTTCTAATTGCACTTGAAACATCCCATCTGGATGACCTGCATTTAAAAACATATCTAGTACCGACCGCACAAAAAAACGCTCAGTAGCAGTCAAAGGAGGATAGTCACTTTCTACGTTACGTTCAGTCGTTCTAGATACAGAAATTGCAAAAAATGAAGTTCTTCCAGCAAAAGCTTCTCTTAAACCTGCAGCATAATCCACTCCCGCTGCTGATAAAAGTCCTGAAAATAAAAATACACCCTGTATGTAAATGGCAGTGCAAAACTGCACCACTAAATGGTGGTACATACATCAAAAAA
>JBAXJB010000052.1:0-6199 GCA_037138055.1 Alphaproteobacteria bacterium
GGCCGGTATGGGCAGCGGTATTACCTGCCGCAGAATCTCTCCGGTAAATGATATCAGAAGTATAACGCACAGTTGGAAAATCAGCTTCATAAAAGCACCTCTAGAATGAATTGTTCTTATTATACAACAAATACAGAATAGAAATCTTACTCAGTTGATATGATCTCAAAAAAATTAAAGCAAGTACAATACTTGCTTTTAGATAAATAAAACCAATTGCCAACAATCGAACATTAATTAATTTGCTTTATAAAAAGACACCTCGGCCTCTATAACATCGGCATTATCATAATTTGTAATATTTAAAAATATGTTTCCATCGTCAGTATTCCATTTTGTGCTATACATTCCCTGTTTATTATTAATAAGGTCCACGCAAGATTGATTAAACTCCTGTGTACTGCTGCCCGGATTATTTTCTTTAATCAAAGATGTATAATCCGAATACTCCGGCTGGCCATATTGCTGGCATATATATTTATATTGAGTTAAAAATGCATCCACATGCTTTATTACTGTTGGCTTATCGTATTCTCCGCCATATATCAATGTGTTAATAATATCCGATTTATAAGGCGTTAAAAACCGGATATAGTTGTTTTGATTGATTCCCATGTAAGTAAACGTAGGGCTAAATGTATATTCTATAAAGCCCGCATCAGGAATATCTTTAAGCGCTGATTTGTATTCCTTTTTTTTATAATCTTTTCCTTCGATACCTAAAGAGGTCATTTTTTTAATATCACTGCCCAGAATGCCGTTTAAATATAGTTTCTGGGATCAATATTTGTCATTGGGTCCTCTTGTGGATCATACTGATTTGCTGTAAGCCCAGAAGAAGCCGTTTGCGAGTATGCCAATAAAACATCATAATACCTGCGACCGCTGTTATTAAGTTTATTCTCATCGCTTATTTTTACCATATATATGACTATGTTTTTAGGGGTGCTTATAGCAATTGAGTATATACCATTTTTGAAATCTGCCATCTTTGAGCAAACGGTATTCATATTCACCTGTATATCTTTTTTTTGCGGATCACTTGCATCATAGTATGATATTTCAAATACATGACTCGGCCCAAAATAGTCCATCAGGGTATAAAATAAACTCTGATAGTTTTTTATAAACTTATTCCTATCTGCTGCATCTATATAAAATTCATATTCAACGTGATCAATTATGTCCGAATCTGGAGATGTGTAAAACGAATAATATGTATTCTCTTTTTCGCCCATAAATTCAAATGTTTTATTAGAGAAAGTATATTTCTTGTAAAAATCATTTTTAGTAATCTTGTAATCAGTTTGTATTGTAAGATTTTGCGTATATTTATTTATTTCTGTTCCAAATGCATCAAACAAACCAAGCGGATCAACCTTTTTGGCTGTTTCTGCTTTTATAGAAGGGTTTTTAATAGAATCCGATGCAGACGCAGTGATTTTTGATTGAACTGTTTGTTCAGTGCCGGAACTGCTTACAGGTGTTTGTGTGTTTGAACAACTTAAAAACAACAGAATACATATGACTAAAAACACCTGTGCCAAAAGTATTTTTTTCATAATGTTACCACCTAAAACTTCTTTTCTTTTATATGCTGCTTGCTATATCAATTCATATCATCTATTCTATCACAATGGCATTCCCATCCTGTTTTGCTTCGTACAAAGCGATTTCAGCTACCCTAATAAAATCCTGTATGGAGAGATCGTCCGCGGGTGTTACCGTATGCACTCCCACGCTCACCGTAACCTGTTGTGCAACAGGGGAGCTTGTATGGGGTATTTGCAACGAGAAAATCCTGTCCTTAATCTGGCTGGCCAGATCAAATGCGTTGGTTTTCATCAGATGCGGCACAATAATGATAAATTTATCCCCGCCAAATCTGGATACCGTATCAGAAGAACGCCGTGCGCAGTCCATCAGGCAGGCTGCAACCTTTCTGAGGCAATCGTCCCCGTCCTGATACCCGTATGTATCGTTATAATCCTTGAAGCAATCAATATCCACAATCAATAATGAAATTGGGATCACATGCCGTTTGCATCGCTCCCATTCTTTTCGGAGTACGCTTTCAAAAACCAGTCTGTTATAAACGCCGGTTAGCGCGTCCGTTTGGGAGCATCTTTCTAGCTCACGTTTCACAAACACCAATTGCTCATTTAATTTGCTGATTTCATGATCTCTTGCCTGCAATTCTTTTAAATACTTGTCTGCATCTGATTGGTTGCAACGGTTCATCCGGACATTTTCCCCCCGAAAAACTTCTGTAGCCTCTTCAACCATATATCCTTTTTTATCATAAATGGAATTATTTACTATGTTATCATATCTGCAATGTTATT
The DNA here is from genome assembly GCA_037138055.1 of Alphaproteobacteria bacterium. Classification (GTDB taxonomy): domain Bacteria; phylum Pseudomonadota; class Alphaproteobacteria; order Paracaedibacterales; family CAITNM01; genus CAITNM01. The sequence continues at coordinate 2,346 of JBAXJB010000052.1, forward strand.
TCAACAAATAACTCTTATCATAGCTTTAGCAAATAATAGGTGAATAAAGTGTACAGTAAAAAAACGATACACAATACAAAAAGCAGGCGTTTTTACGCCTGCCTTTGTTTAGTGATATTTTTGTTTCATAAAGTATAAATCATAACACTGAACGTACTAAACATCCTTAGCGCAATCCGCTCAGCATTTGAAGAGTATCCGGCATATTTCCACCCATTTTCCATAGGGCAATATTGGAGATTCCCAGCGACCTGGACTGATTAAACCAGCTCTTCAGAGTCTGTGCGTCTGCATACCATACAGTATGGGTGATTCCGTTAACCTGATATGTAAAATGCAGGTCTCCGCTCTGGCTGTCCCGTTGTACATTCGTGCTTTTTTGAGCAAGATTAGCTGCTGCCGATTCTGTCACTTCCACACAGCCTCCGTTTGTGGTCCAGTCATATCCTCCAGCAGCAAATGCCATTCTTTTATTCCCCGGAAGGACTGTCATCTTTTGCGCAACCTCTTTAATAAACGCATAATCCGCCTTGGGTCCCGGCGCGGAACCCTGCCAATACAGATCATAGGCCATCACTGAATATTCGGGACCTGTCGGCAGTCCGCCTTTACTGAATGGTGCGTACTCTTCAAGACACACACGCATACCCAGCCCTTTCGCTTTCAGCGCATTGTATAGCTGTGTACAAAATTCTGCAAACCCGTTCCATGAACCGTCGCTGATCTTCTCATAATCTATTTCAACACCGTTGTAATTCCCCTGGCTAACCATGTTCAGTATGTCGTTGACATGGCTTGTTCTTGAAGCGTCTGATTGCATCATCCTGTCCAGCAAACCGCTGTCTTTTTCCGTCCAATTACCATTGGCATCCTGTCTGTCATTTACAATCGTCAGATAAACCTGCATACCGGGATATGCGGACTGCACCGCTTTGGCTGCTGCAGGCAACGTCTGCATTTCATCTGGTAAAAACAGCTTATCCTCGCTGTTAAATGAAGCGCCAAACAGTTCAATGCTGTCCGGCTTTTGAGCCATTGCATTTAAATCATTTATTCCGCTCTGCCCATCCCAGTAGGCAACCCACACAGACAATGCAGAAGGCGATATGGGAGCCGTAGAAGGCAATGGTGCTGCTGTGGGAGCAGCTGTTGGTGAAACAGTTGGCGCAGCAGTTGGCGCTGCTGTCGGAGCAGCTGTCGGTGCTGCTGTTGGTGCTGCTGTTGGTGCTGCTGTTGGTGCTGCTGTCGGCGCTGCTGTCGGCGTTGCTGTCGGCGTTGCTGTTGGTACAGCTTTTGGCAAAGGGCTGTTAATCGTATAAGAAACCTTTGATATTTCGGACACCATGCCGTTTTTATCAATGGCAATCACGTTCAAAGTCAGGCTGTTCCTAACAGCTATGGTTGTTTTGTACAGCAAACTTTTTACTGTAGGCGTTGTACCATCCAGCGTATAATACATTGAAACGCCGGGTGTCAGGTCGGTTAGCACTACTTGCTGCGCAGCAGTGTATGTTCCGCCCAGTACGCTTACAGAAGGTTTAAGCGGGGGCGTCAGGATTGTATATGTATTACTTAATACCCCTGATGTAGTTCCGGTTGAATCTGCCGCAATTGCCTTAAGGTTGCAAGATGCTGTAAGCGTTATTGGCTTGCTATATATTTTACTGCCGATGGTAGGTGTTGTGCCGTCAAGCGTATAATACAGAGTAACATTTTGTTCAACGGTATCGCTTAGTTTTACAACCACTGAAGATTTATATGTCCCTGAATAAACATTTGCTGTTGGGGCTGGCAATACCGATTTCTGACTATTCAACTGTTGTGAAATATATTTACGAATATACCCCTGTGTTGCAGAAAATGTGCTCGCAAATGCAGTCTGTCCACAAAATGTAAAAATCAATAAAATTGATAGTGAGATGCTTACAAAAAATTTAGATTTCATGTGTAACCCTCCCGGCATTAAAAAAACCTTGTCCGGGTTACCAAAACAAAGTTCATCATCTATTTTTGATGGAACATTTTCGGCAACCGGCTGTCATACCCCTTTTTAGGAGCTTTAGACCCTTGGCTTTGCGTCCCTGCTTTTCAACAGGTTTGCCATTTTCGTTTGTTCTGCACTGTTTGTATGCTTGCTGATTAAAGTATTTTTTCTGCAATATTTATCTATTTACAAAATATCACAAAATATTCTGATTCGCAACACAAATTGTTTAAATACTAAATCAGCACGTTCAAGAATATTCACTATTTTTTATATCGTAATGTTCTCTTCAAATATAAGGGGTTCTTTTCATTTATGATCAATTTATTTTTAACAATCTCATCTTTTAACTTAATTAAATAAATATGTTGAGCATTTTTAAAAATGTGAATTAAGCATTATTTCTTTTTTTCAAGACTGTTCTAATGAAGTTTAAACATACCAATTTTCTCTTTTAACATTTGCACCTGGGCAAAAAGCATCTCACTTGCGGCAGCACCTTCTTCAGTGGTGGCAGAATTGCTCTTTTCAACCTGAGACATCTGTTCAATTCCAAGATTCACCTGCTGAATGGACATTGCGCAGCAACCTGAATAATCTAATTATAAACATAACTAACAACTTAGTAGTTCTCTGCCCTTTTCCTATGATACAATAAGATATAAAAAAATTTGGAGGAAGACTTGATTAATTTAACAAACGTAAGCTTAAATTTTAGCGGAACCAATTTATTCTCAAATGTAAATTTAATATTTTCACCCGGCAATTGCTATGGGGTAATAGGTGCAAACGGAGCAGGTAAATCCACTTTTTTAAAAATATTATCCGGAGAATTAGAATGCACCACCGGAGATGTTTCCATCCCTTCCAATTTGCGTATGTCCGTTTTAAAGCAGGATCATTATGCATTTAACGATTTTACTGTATTAGATACCATTATTATGGGCAACACCCGCCTTTATGAAATTATGAAACAAAAAGACGAACTGTATTCCAAACCGGATTTCTCGGACGAAGACGGCCTGCTGGTTGCGGAGCTGGAAGGCGAATTTGCACAAATGAACGGCTGGGACGCAGAATCGGATGCAGGAAAATTGGCGCAAGGCCTGGGTCTGTCCCTTACATTGATGGATAAAACAGTGGCATCGTGCACAGACGCAGAAAAAGTGAAGATTCTATTGGCGCAGGCGCTGTTTGGCCATCCTGAAATACTGCTGCTGGACGAACCTACATCGCCACCTGCGCGACCACCCTGCAGGCGGGCGGGGAGAGGGGGCGGGAGCGGGGAGGAGGGGGGGCCTGCTGCCGAGGGGGCCAGCGCAGTCCTGCCTGCGCATGGCCGCGCGAAAAACAGCCCCTCCTGGGCGGCCCGGCCGCACCCCCAACCCCCAAACGACGCCAAACGCGAGCCGCCTCTTCCCACTGTCATCACTGCCAACCCCCAGGCCCTGACGTCCATGCTGGCGCTGACCGTCCCGCTCCCGGCGGAGGTGTTGGTCGGCCTCAACGCGCGCGACACCGCCCTCTTCGAGGCGCAGCTGCAGGCGGCGCACGAGGTGGGCAGGGGCGCGCCTTTTGGGGGGGACAGGGTAGGCTCGCTGCCGCTGGCCCGGGCCGGCCGCCGCCCCCCGCTTGTGGGCATTGCCAGCCCCCTGTCCCAGGGTTTTCCCGAGAAAGGCCGAGGCCTGGGTGCGCTCCACCGTTCGCGCCCCGCGCAGGCGCTGGTGGCGCACATCGCCGCCGAGAGCGCGCGCGTCGCCTCGGAGCTCGAGGCCGGCCCCCTGTCCGAGGCGCAGCACGCGTCCGAGGCGGCCGCGTCGCAGCTGGAGGCGGCGCGCGCGGAGGCCGAGGCGGCGCGCGCGGAGCGGGA
>JBAXJB010000053.1:0-6061 GCA_037138055.1 Alphaproteobacteria bacterium
CTATCTTTTTAGGAGAGCATATCACTCTTTATTATCTCGTGACTACACTATCTAAATCTCTCATCGACAATTTCACTGCAATTAGGTGGAGATACACTGGGAGAGGTGTTCGGAGTTTCGTAACGCTTAGGGGGCAAAGAGGGATATATACACTCTTGGTATTTTAGTAATTCGTCTTCAATTTCAGGTTCAAAAAATTGAGAAGGTGTAGAAGCATGCAAACCATGCATGATGAAAAATAAAGCGAGTAAACGATACATGTTTCTCTTTGCTCAGAAAGGCTCACTGATGGCAATGTACTGCTGAGAATTTTAAATAGCAAATGGTTTTTTAAAACGCTTTAACAAGTTGAAGTCATTCCCGTGAAAAACACACTAGTGTGCCTGCACGGGAATGATAATAGAAAGCGACATTACTGCCTAAAACAATGACTTCACAAAAGACTTAATCCTGCAGAAAATTCCGTCTGTTGTGCAAGCCGTAGTTGGTGCTGCAGCCACTTCTGGTTTCCATCCATAAGCCATTACATTTGTGCCTACTTTTGGATTAACTTCTGGGAATGCTATGTTGTTTACCCAATAAGCGAAACGACTGGTGTTGTCATAGAACATGGGAATGAAATAATACATATTCATTAAATATCTATCCAACGTATGGGCGCGTTCAGTCAATTCTTCAGGTGTTTTTGCATCAGCCAGGCTTATGGCTAATTGTTCTGCGATTGGATCTTTCAGGCCGCCATAATTGCTGCTGCCTTTTGTGTCTGCCATTTTTTGAGAATAGTAAAACACTTGCTCAACCCCTGGTGACAAGCTATTCGCACAGGCATGAATAATCATGTCAAAGTCACGGTCATCAACACGGGTTTCGTACTGAGCATTATCCATAACGCGAATAACCAGCTCAACGCCCAATTTACGCAGGCTTTCTTTTAGTGCCAATGTGATTTTTTCAAGCTTTGTGTCTTTGTACATAAGCTCAACTTTTAAAGGCTCGCCCTTACTGTTAGTGCGCATTCCTTTTACAACTTTCCAACCGGCATCATCTAGCAATTTGCCAGCAATTTCCAAATTGGTTCGTTGATCGCCATCACCTTTTGTACGCGCTGGTACAAACCCGGTTTTGGTCATTGTTTCATAAAGTTCAGCTGGAATTTTTGCTTTTAAGGCTTCCAATGTTTTTAGCTCAACTTCGCTTGCTGCACCTTTGTGAGCAAGGTACGTGTTAGCAAACAAGCTATCCATTGGTTGCATTGAACCAGAGAAAATCATTTTGTTTAAGGTGTCAAAATCAAACGCCATGGCTAGTGCTTTGCGCACGCGCCAGTCAGCAAATATCGGGCGCTTCATGTTGTATAAAAATGAACGAACAAGCACTGATTTTTGGTGGGTTCCGTCAACCTTTGTTACCTTACCATCTTTGAGCGCAGGGAAGTCGTACCCGGTTTCCCAATTGCTTGGGTTGGTTTCAAAATAGGCATCAAATTCACCAGCTGTGAAGCCTTGGAATTGAGCTTGAGACGTTTTGTAGTAATCAATACGAATGCGTTCAAAGTTATTCATACCTTTGGTTACGTTCAAATTTTCTGCCCAATAATTTGGAATTTTTACGTAAACGATGCTGCGACCTTGGTCAATTTTTTCAATTTTGTATGGGCCAGACCCAACATAAATATCAAAGTTGAAAGAAGCCAATTCCTTGCCTTCTAAAATATGCTTTGGCAGTGGACGCATCATTGAAATGCTAAATGGCAGTTCTGCATTGTAAGTGCCATCTTCCTCTTTTTTAAGAGTTACACGTACTTTAAGTGGGCCTAGAATTTCAATATTTTCAATTTTCCCATAATAGTTACGGTAAACAGGTGCACCTTGTTCGCGTAAATATTCATAAGTGAATTTCACATCTTCCGCGGTAATAGCATGGCCATCATGGAACTTAGCACTGGGGTTAAGTTCAAAGGTTACTTGTGAATTATCTGCTGAAATATCAATAGATTCCGCAATTAGGCCGTACAATGTAAATGGCTCTTCCGGGTTTCTGTAAGTTAATGCGTCAAAACAAAGGGCAATCACGCCTTCAGCTTTACTGCCTTTAATTGCATGGGGGTTTGCTGTGTCAAACGTGCCAACCGTGCTTAAACGCAATGTGCCACCCTTTGGTGCGTTCACATTGACATAGGAAAAATTGCTAAATCCTTGGGGGTACAGTGGCTTGCCAAAACGGGCAATGCCATGGGCTTTTTCAGCGTTCAACGTTAGGAAACATGCTGTAATAAGGGTGAAAAGAAAACGAAACATAAGCGATAATACATTGTTAAATACTATGACCCACTTATAGCGATTTCATAAAATAATGTCACCAGCTAATTCTGTGAGGGTGAATCATCAAGAGGACGAGGGAAGGAGGCAATACTAACTTTAAAGCTAGTACTGCCTCTCATTTTATTTACCATTCAGTTTTACGAGCAAAACAAGGGTGGAACTTTTCTACTTGAGAATTGTACGCGTTTTCTACTCTACGTGGTGCAGAAGCTAAAACGGACTTAAGCAGATCAGTTTGCAAATATAAGCTTCCCATTGCTGGTACGTCACGTCTCATTAGCGCTCTTGTATCGCGGTTGTTCCAAATTCCTTCCATCCACAAACGTATACATTTGTAGGCGTTGCGCAAATTGTAAAGAGAATCAGCTATTTCTTGACCATTTTCCGTGCCTTGAACTTTTTCTATAATTGTTTGAAAAGCCACATTTAAAAGGGGAGTATAATCATCGAGCATATCTGGTCCTGTATATGCAACAGCTCCTAGAATATTGCCTTTATATACCCATGACTGTGTGCTGCCATCAAAAATAGTTTTAGCAATAGCTTGTTCAAGCCTGTTGAAAACGTCAGCACATGTTCCGTGTTGTTCTGAAAAATTTATGTGTGCTAGCTTATCCAAAATTAGTGATGTAGATACGGTTCTGTCTGCATGCAAAATTGATACAGCAGGCAAGGCAGAAGATGCTGCAGCGCTTGCTTTTTTGCACACAAACAGATCAATCTCAGTATCTGGATGAGTCCAACGACTGGGAATGGGAAACCCACGATTCTTTCGCAGTTCTACACTAGAAAAGACCTTGCTGAGCAACGCTTGATTATAAGGTAACAAACCTTCTTGGTAATATTGATCGAAGGTTCCTGTAAATAGTTTTAAGCCATTGCTTTGAAGAAAATCACCCTCTGTTGCTTCTTCTGTTTTTAGTCTAGTTGCTGATCCTTTAATCTCATCAAGGTAGGGTTGGTATTGGTGGGAGTTGCCTGCAAATAGAACTGTGCCCTGATCAGCGCCTAGACAAAATACAAAAGTCCCGTCAGGCTTTAACATTCTTGAAAAACAGCTTAAGCACTGGGTGTTCCATTCAGCAAATTTGAAGGTTGAATCATCAACAAGAATCACATCAAAACACGATTCTAAATTATCAGCCAATATTTCCAATAATGTAATGTCATTAAAATCCCCTTTTATATAGGGTCTGCCATCCGGAGTGTGATGGGCTCTATCACTTTCGTCATCAAGAAATACCCAATTACCTTCTACTCTTTCTCTAGTATTAACGGCACCTAAAAGCAAAGAAACATTTTCACCACTTTTTGTGGCTGCGAAAAGTTTAACAATCTCAATTTGCGCATCAATTGGGCTAATATCCATTCCAACTAAGTTCGTTGACACAAATGACGCTGCGATTAACAAACCCTGTAAAGTTATTTTAAATGGCATTTTGTTTCCTTTGTTAGGCTTTTTGTTCATGTAACGTATATAGTTATTTTGTTTTAGAATTACAAGCTAAAGTTGATGGTGGGGGGATGTAAAAAGGTGTGGATTGCCGATCGAGTCGGAAATGACTAGGGGGAGGATTAAATCCCCATTACCCCTTCATTTCATCGGCCAGCATTTCAAGTTCCAACCAGCGAGTTTCCGCCGTGTCCACGGCTTCCTGGTTTTGCTGTAATTCTTCGCTCAACGCTTTGAATTGTAGGGGGTTTTTTTCATAAAGGGTAGAATCGTCCAGCAATGCTTCAAGTTCTGCAATGCGTTTTTCGAATACTTTAATTTTCTTAGGGAGTTCGTCCCATTCGCGCTGTAGATTATAGGTTAGCCGTTTGGCTGGGGCTGATTTTGCTGAATCATCTTTTGGTTTTGCTTTTGCTACAACTTTTGGGGCTGCTTTTAAGTATTGCTGAATGTCGCTGTAACCACCTACGTATTCGCTGACTTCACCCGTTCCCGACACCACATAAGTAGAGGTCACTGTGCGGTCCAAAAAGTCACGATCATGGCTGACCACGATCAGCGTGCCCAGGTAGGCTTGTAAGCATTCCACCAGCAAATCTAGGGTGTCCATATCTAAATCATTGGTGGGTTCGTCCAGCACAAGCAAATTACCTGGGCTTGCCATGGCCTTGGCCAACAGCAACCGGTTCTTTTCCCCACCTGACAAAATGCTAACCTGGCCGCGAATCTGCGCTTCGTTGAACAAAAATTCTTTCAAATACCCAACCACATGCTTGGTTTCATTACCAACCCACACTTGGTCTCCGCCTTCGGGGCACAGGGTTTCCCACAAGGTATCGGTTGGGTTAAGTTCTGATCGCATTTGGTCGATATAGGTAACCTTCAGCGTAGTGCCTTGCTTCACGTTACCGGCGTCTGGTTGCAATTCACCCACAAGCATTTTTACTAACGTACTTTTGCCCGCGCCATTGGGGCCAATAATGCCAATTTTATCTTGGTGCAAAATACGGCACGAAAACGGTTGAACCACCATTCTGTCGCCGTATGATTTTTCAATTTCTTTGGCTTCAATAATAATTTTACTGCCGCGGGGTAAGTTGACCGGGTTCACATCTATTGAGCGAGTTTTGTTTTGCATAACGTCGCGGCGTTCATCGCGCAGTTCATGCAAGCGTTGCAAGCGCCCTTGGTTACGCTTGCGTCGGGCCGTGACCCCGTAATGCAACCAGTCAGTTTCTAAGCGAAGCCGCGTGTTTAGCTTTTCTAGGCGGCGTTCTTCTTCTTCCATTAGTATTGACGACCACGCATCAAATTCCTTGAAACCCTTTTTGTTCACATGCAATGTGCCACGGTCAATCCACCAGGTGGTGTTTGAGGTGTTTTCCAAAAAGCGCCGGTCATGGCTGATCATTACCACAGCGCCGCGAAACCGTGCCAGGTATTCTTCTAGCCATTGAATGCTAGGCAAATCAAGGTGGTTGGTAGGCTCATCAAGCAGAAGAATAGTTGGGTTTCGCACCAAGCTTTCAGCCAACGCAAAGCGGCGCTTTTGCCCGCCCGATGCATTGTTTAAAGTGCTTTCAGGATCAATACCCAATTTATCAAGAATAGCACGCCCCTCGTGCGGTTTTGCACCAAATGATTCTAATAAATCAGCCGTTGATATATCTAGCGGGTAATTTTTGTCTTGTTCTAGGTACACTAAATTTTGACCTGGCATTAGGAAATGCTCACCATCATCGAGTTCATAAATTTTTGCAATGGCCTTAAGCAAGGTGGATTTCCCGCACCCATTACGCCCTACCAGGCAAATGCGATCACCTTCTAAAATTTGCGCAGTCAGCCCTTCAAAAACGGGCGTGCCGCTAAAGCGAACGCATGCATCCTTTAGGCGCAGTAATGTTATGGCCATTATTTTTCTGTTTCGATGTGCTTATTTAATATCGCATTCTAATCAAAACCCCGCAGTTTGACTACGGGGCTTGGAAAATATAGCAAATCAGAACTATGGTGCGTTCCTATATCTATTAATAAGTATTAGTGTGGCCAATGACACTTGATCTAATACCGGATTGTACTTACCATCCTCGGTTGTATTAGTAAACTCCGTTGTTTTCAGCATTTCTGACCAATTGTTATAAAGAATGTTCAATAATTCTATTGGTGTTAAAAAGTCTAGCAAATCTTTAGGCATTTTTTGCTTAGCTACCAAACCAGCTAGTTTCAATATATTATTAGGAACTGTTAACAAACTAAATAAAAAGGGGTAGACTTCAAGCAGAAGGAG
>JBAXJB010000054.1:0-6046 GCA_037138055.1 Alphaproteobacteria bacterium
TTTTTTGATGTATGTACCACCATTTAGTGGTGCAGTTTTGCACTGCCATTTACAGCTCAAGGAATGAATCCTGTTATTCCTCCAAAAAGAAACCGTAAAATTCAGCGAGATTATGATCAAGAGATTTACAAGTCTAGACACCTTGTTGAAAATGCTTTTCTTCACCTTAAACGCTGGCGCGGCATTGCAACAAGATATGCGAAAAACACAAAATCCTTTCTTGCTGCAATTCATATTCGGTGCATCGCTCTTTGGGCTAATGTCTCGTGACTACACTATCTAAAATGGTTCCAATACAACCAGATTTTGCGGAACCAATGGCTTCTGCTTATGGATGCCCTATAACCATGAAATATTATGGAAAAGGACAAACCGTAGACGTTAACGAAGTGCGTAAACGATTTGAGAAACAAGCTCGACTGCAAAATTCTGAACAAGATCCTGCTTCTCGTGGTTGGGGAATCATTACCCACGAAGGGGTAAGTGGTGTGGTTTTTGCTTACAAACCAAGACCTTGTTCAAAAACTAAAAAAGAATTAGAAGTAGCACGCATTCTAGTGCCTGCAGTACAAGGACACGGTTTAGGTGGAGCAGTGCTTGAAGCTGTGTTTGAATATATTCCAGATGCAACTTGGAGAGCAAAATCTGATCTAGAAAATGTAGCATCTTGGAAATCGAGAGAAAAAGTTGGATTTACCCACGTAGAAACGAAATTTGATAAGCAAGATCGGGCCATTAGAAGATTTGATCAACGCCCTTCAAATAATGAAATTGAAGGAAGAACTCAAATTAGGTTTAGTTATAGTGGCGACATTTTTTCCTTAGCAAGCTTGGAACGTGAGTATGCAGACCAATGCTTACATGAAGATAAAATCTCTGTAGATAAAAGCCAAACCCACTTTTCCCCCATCGAAGTGGCTCCATCTAAAAGAATTTCTCCTATCGGCGTAGATCAGCTTATCCATGAAGAAGTCAATCAGAGCGAGGCACAGAAAAAAAAAAGAAGAAGCAGAAAAATCCTCTCAAAATTAAGTTACCTGCTTAGGTTTGAGAGCTTGTAAAACAAAGGTTAACAAAGTATTTTGTTGCAGTGTGGCATATTTTGTTGTATTCATTACCTGCTCAACTTAAATATAAAATATAATTATGGCATTTAAAATATTACTCGCACTTTTTTTGAATTTTTTCTTGGTTAAAAACCCAGAATGCAGCGCTATGCAAAGCTCACAAATAGAGGAGCGTCGAGGAACAGCACCCTCTGCAGGAACTACTTTTGCCACGAAAGCTGATGCGGACGAGGCGCTGGCTAGAGGGCAAGTTGATTGGAGCAAAAATCCTTTTGTGCCAAATGTTTGTCAGCTCATTCATTCAAAAACAGAAGAAACCATAACTTCTGCAACAATCACTCAAATTGCCCCTAATATTTATTTGTGTTGTAAACACACAGCTGAAGTACTAACAGCTGCTAATACTTATTTCGAACCAAAGCGATATAGAGGTTTTGAGGTTCATTTACGTTCTGGCACAGACATTCTTTGTCAACTTAAAAATCTCGAAATTTTGCCTCATAAAGATGTTGACCTCGCCCTTATCAAGCTAGAGTTTGCTAGTGGAACAGTTCCAACTTCTAGCTTTCTACCATTAGCCACTTCTATAAGTGAAGGTGAACAGGGCAATGGATTTGTAGTTTCCTGCGGCGAAATGGCTGTTGCTAGTGGTAGCTTTGAAGGCATTGGTAGAACACTTTCTATCCATAAATTTCAAAAAAAAGAAAATACACTCAAGTCATCACTAAACGGGCAACTCCCTGAAGAAAAGCAAGCTGCCATGATGGAAGCAGCTGCAACACTTGCGCTCTCACAAAGTACAAGTAATCCTCGTTCAATGGGAGAAGCACTTATGAGCATAAAACAAATTTCTCGAACAGCTATTTTTGAATTTCCAATCCCTAGTGAAGAGGATAAATCTGTACGTTTAATGTCAATTTTAGCTGATGGCGCTTCAGGTTCACCACTTATAGTAAAACAAGGCGGAACCTTTAAACTTCTTGGCATGCTATCAAAGGGTGGCTTTATGCCAGAAGCATTAGCCGGTGCTAGAGAAATCGCAGTAATTAATAAAGCGAATTTGGTAAGCATAAAATACGATGCAGTATTTTTAGATTTGACCACACAAAGCGAATGGATTGAACGCTCAATTGCCATACTAAGCTCAAGACGATAATACTTTATGCGCTTAAGTTTATACCAACCAGAAATTCCACAAAATGTGGGCACCCTAATTCGCTTGGGGGCCTGCGTGGGCGTGCCGATTGATATTATTGAACCCACTGGTTTTGTATGGAGCGATAAGCACCTAAAACGTGCCGGCATGGACTATGCTGATTTGGCCAATGTTGAACGCTTTGAAAGCTGGGACGTCTATAAAAACCTGCGCACCACCCAGCGCATTGTATTGCTCGATACCAAAGCTGAACAAAGCTATTGGGATTTCACTTTTCAACCAGATGATATATTAATGGTTGGCCGTGAAAGTTCTGGCGTTCCTGAAGATGTTTATCAATCAATTCCCAATCGGGTGCGCATTCCTATGCTGCCCGATCGCCGCTCCTTGAACATGGCCATTGCAGGTGCTATGGTGCTGGCAGAAAGTTTACGTCAGTTGAACCATGACCATTCCTCCCCTTTATGCTGAAGACTTACACACCTGGTATTTAGATTTACAAAACAGAATTTGCCAATCGTTAGAAGCTATTGAACAAGAATCGCTAGCGCTTGATATTTACAATGCATGGGAACCACAACAGTTTGAAAAAAGACCGTGGGATTTTGCACAATCAGGCGGTGGACGCATGGGCATTTTGCAAAAAGGCCGCGTGTTTGAAAAAGCGGGAGTAAATGTTTCATGTGTGTGGGGAGAGTTTGCAAAAGAATTTGCGGCTCAAATTCCAGGTGCTAGTGAAGACCCATGGTTTTGGGCCTGCGGCATTTCCTTAGTAATTCATCCGCGTAACCCCTATGTGCCCATTGTGCACATGAACACGCGCCATATTATTACCACAAAGTCATGGTTCGGTGGCGGCGCTGATTTAACACCAAGCATTCCCTTTGAAGAAGACACACAAACTTTTCACCAGGCATTTAAAGAATGCTGCGATGGGCATGATGCAAGCTATTATAACAAATTCAAAACCTGGTGTGATGAGTATTTTTACCTGTCCCATCGCAAAGAAGCGCGCGGCATTGGCGGCATTTTCTACGATTACCACAATACCAATAATTTTGAAGCTGATCGTGCATTCAACAACAGTGTGGGACAGACTTTTCTTGAAACCTATCCACTAATTGTGCGACGTCGTATGGCACAAGCGTGGGGTGATGCTGAACTGCAAACCTTGCAACACAAGCGTGGACGCTATGTTGAATTTAACCTAATTCATGACCGTGGTACCAAATTTGGCCTGCAAACCGGCGGCAATACTGAAGCGATTTTAATGTCCCTACCTCCCACTGCAAGCTGGGCTGCATGAGGCAATTTTTGTTGATTTTTCCATTTTTTTTGATATATATTGTTTTTAAATTGCCACAAAAAGGAAATTATAAATGAACACATCAAAAATATTGTTATTAATCATGTTTTTTTTGACTGCACTGGGAAATGCAGCAACAAGAGATACTGACATGCCCGGAACGAAACTGACCAATATAACGCATTATCTAAGTGAAGCAGATACCCAAGATCCAAAGTTCGCGCAATTTATACTTCAAGAAATTCCAGTTCCAGCTGCTTTTGAGACAACACCATTAGGAGAGATACCTATTAAAGAAAAGTTAATATTTTCTGATTTATATTCTCAACTTAAGGTAAATAGTATACCAGGATCAGTGATGGTTGTTCCAAATTATTTACTAAAACTAGTACCAGAATACCTTATATACTGACCGTCCATTAGGAAGCCAGGTGCTCATCACTCAAGCAGTTGCCGACAAATTGGCTGAACACCTATGCACGCTACCTTTGTTGGTTATTCGTCTTCCAGAACTGCATGTCCCCAATCAAGCCAGAGAATGACAAAGAATGACAAAAAATCCAGTGAATAATATCTATGGGTTCTACGGTCAAGCCACGGTGAAACTGTAAAAAGAGTCACGAAGATCTACCCCGCTTAGTTTTCCCGCGACTTGATCGCAGGATCCAGTGAATAATATCGATATTTAAACAAAAACAATTAAACAATTAAATAATTAAATAATTAATTTTTATTTAAATAATATTTAACTAAATTTTAATGCCCCCCCCTGTACCATAAAACTTGTTAATAACATTTTTTAGTACAGAGGAATACACATGAAAGGAATACATAAATTAACAGTAGCACTACTAACGGTAGTTGCTGTAACAACATTGAACACGACGTTTGCAACGTCCATGACTATTGACGTTGAAGGCACCGATAGTGCAAGCCATAGCGGTGCAATTTCGGTTGGAACTTTAAACAAAACTAATGCAGGTTCACTTGCTCTTAGCGGTACTAATGCTATTGGTGCTTTAGGTATTCATGGCGGTAAGGTTTCCGTAAGTTCAGCTAGCAATTTAAATGGGGCATCTTCAGCGGTAACTTTTGCTGCATCTGGTACTGACCCAGTAACAGCTGCTGCTAACACTGCAACATTAGAAATTGTAGGAACTATGAATACTGGCACGTTTGCGTTTACATCAGCTGGTACAGTTCAGGTAGATAGCACGTATACGGCAACATTAAATGCTGCCCCTACTGGAACAGGACTTGTGCACAAAACTGGTGCTGGCGTAATGAAAGTTGCATCAGATTTAAGTGCTTCTGCAGCCTTAGCGGGAATAAATGTAGATGCTGGAACATTGTATGTACAAAGCGGCAAAGCTCCTGTTGCTCCAATTGCTGTTGCAAGTAGTGCAGTTATGGAGATTGGTGCAGGCCTCGCTGCTGGTTCAGTTGGTGGAGCAGTAACAGTTGCTTCTGGGGCTGAGATGCTAGTTGATGCAAGTGCAACTGTGCCACATCAAAATTCATCACTTACATACACCTTCAATGCAACAACAGGCTATTACATGAGTGGAAGCACAGCATTAGCCTGGCCCACTAATTTTATATCATATGGAGGACTTGGAGGTGCAGGAAACCCAAATTGGCGAACAAGCGACGCGTCAAATTTGTCACCTATTTATGCAGGAATAGTAATGGCGTATCATGACTGGTCGGGTGGAGGAAAGACTTATTATAAGGCCATTAGCAGTTTTGTTCCTTACAGCGTTACATCCGGTTCTGATCAGTTTTCTGGGGGGCTCTTGTTTCAATCAGGTTCCAAACTAGCATTAGGTGCGGGCTCAACTTGGGCACGTGACATAACTGTTGGAGTGGCAAGTTAAGCACGACTTAACCCAGTGTACATGGTGTTTTACTACCCAACTATCGTCATCCCTGCGAAAGGCTGAAAGGCGGGGATCTTAGACCCCCGAACTACGGCGCGTATGCGCCTTGTCAGGGGTGACACTAGGCTTTCCTAAATGAGGTACTAATACAACCTACCACCCTAGGCTTGCACATGGTTTTTGTGCAGGCCCAAGCTTTCTGAACCGCTTAATTTATGCCATTTATTGATTTTTAAATAATAATCCATATATTATATTTAACCATACAATATAATGAAATTTCGAAAGATTATATGAATATAAAAAATATTTTATTTTTAGGTACAGTCGTGTTTATTACATTAGAGCATGCTACAGCAAGCACAAATGAGTTAGAGATAAAACCAGAGGATAAAACACGTGTGGCACAAAGGGTTATTATAACTACAACAGATACAAAGCCTCCTCACTACTTTAAGTGCGAACTCGTTAAAGACGCTAAACCAGCTGATACTAAACAAAAAGACTTAGTGACTACATATCTTGCTTGCGTGCAGGGTTTTGCCCCTCAAAAACTTAGTAATTCAAGCGATAGATAAAAGCGTGACTAACGTCAATTAGAATTTCTCCTAACGACAATTAAAAGTTCCATTTATTA
>JBAXJB010000055.1:0-6043 GCA_037138055.1 Alphaproteobacteria bacterium
CACAGGATCAAATCATTTCTCTGAAAAATCACCAAACACTCTCTATACTTGGGGACCCCCACCGTGCAGTGCATCCAGACCAAGGAGGATAAGAAGCTCTACCGCTGCGGCCGCATCCTGCCCCTCGACGCGCCCGGCTGCTACACCGTGGCGGGCTCCATGATCTGGGGCAAGTGGAACGACAACCAGATGTACGACGCCTGCAACGGCTGCCCCTGCACGCCGCCCGAGAAGATGGGCCCCAAGGGCTGCAAGTCCGGCCCCTGCAAGTACCCCGTCTGCCGCTGCAACGACGCCTGCGACGCCGCGCGCAAGGCCCAAAAGTGCGCGACCTCCTAGGCGGCCGGCCGAGGAGGCCCGCGCCCGCGCCGGCGGGGCGCACCCCGGAGGCTTTGAGCGAGAGGGCGCGCGCGCGGCCGCGCCCCCCCGGAGCGTGGCGCCATTCTGCGCCGCGCGAACCAGCCTGCGCCCCACCACGTCACGCCACCCTCCATTGATGCCTGCCCCTTACCGGCGGGCCCGCCTGTGTGGCGTCGCGGGGGCTGTGATCCATTCGTGCCCGACTGCGGGCGCGCCGCAAGGGCCCGCCACAGGCACCCACCAACCCACCTGCCCTGCTGCGCCTCGCGGTGTGCGTCTCAGAACCACTCTTGGGAGGCTACAAACCCGGTGGCCTCCTGAATGTCGCCCCCTGGCGCGGCGCGGCAGCAGCAACACTTTTTGCGCGCCGCCGCCGGGGGCGCGCTGAACAGCTCCTTTTTCGGCCTGCCTTGCAGCGCCACGGTCGCTGTGGTTTGCTCGCCGTCTCGCTTACCCTGTAAATTGCCTGCAGTCATCAACGGTTGGGGGTTTAGGGTTCGCCAAGGGGGATGCCGATCTTGACGACTGGGTGGGGCAAGAGTTGGGGCGTGCCGCCCGCCGGTCGAGGCGCGGGGTACCTGACGCAGCCCTCGCGGCAGCTGTCGAGGGACGGCCGTGGCGTGGCCGCAGCACTGTCCATGCAGCTCGTCGCGCGCGCGCTGCCCATATCTTCTTAAAACCTGAGGTTTTAAAGGAAAGTAATGGTAGCCCGATTGATTTAGATGATCAGTCAAACTTTGCTAAATATCCTGATAAACAAACATTGTTTCAAACCCTTCAGGAAAATAAACTATTGCTGGTACATCCTCCCGATAAAACGGATAACTATATTAAACGTTGTGTAGCTGTAGCAGGGGATGAGTTGCAGGTAAAGAGTGGTTCTTTGTTTATTAATGGTAAACCTTCAGAATTTCCTACTGGTTCTCAGGCAGAATATATTGTACATACTAAAGGGATGATTTCTAAAGATTTTTTACAGAACGAACTAGGAATTAATGTAGAAAACCCTAATGGTCAGATTGGTATTCTTGCAAGCGATTCAATAGGTTCTAAGTATGTTATTAATATGACCATTGAAGAAGCTGCTAAAGTAAAAGCACTTCCTACCTGCGATTATATTAGTCTTAAAGCAGATACTGCAGGATATGAAGGAATGTTGTTTCCTTTCAACAGCACAAGTTACAAATGGACTATAGATAATTATGGGCCATTAAAGGTACCTTCAAAGGGAGAAACCTTGCATTTAACTGCTGCCAACATTGATATGTATCGCCGTTTAATACATGTGTATGAACATAATGATCTGGAAGAAAAAGATGGCAAGTTTTTTATTGATGGAAAAGAAACTACTACTTATACCTGCAAGTACAATTACTACTGGATGATGGGTGATAACAGGCATCGTAGTCAGGATAGCCGCTTCTGGGGATTTGTTCCTGAAACGCATGTGGTAGGTAAAGCTTCTATGATATGGTTTAGCTGGAGTGGTGGTCCTAGATGGAAACGTTTGTTCAAATCAATTAATTAACTATATTTACCAACTTATTTTTTACAAGTCTTCAATTTCGGTTGAGGACTTTTTTATCTAAACAATAAAGTCATGAGTAAAAAAACGATTGAATTATCTTTTGATGTTTATGAATCAATAGATCAGTTAAATGAATCCGATGCAGCTTTATTAAGGCAAGCACGTGAGCTGACTAAAACAGCTTATGCGCCTTATTCCAATTTTCTGGTATCGGCCGTTGCACGGTTAAATAATGGTAAAATAATTACCGGCACCAATCAGGAGAATGCAAGTTATCCGGTAAGTATTTGTGCCGAGCGTTCATTATTAGCTTCTACGGGTGCTTTATTTCCGAATGAGCCTATTGATACAATGGCCATTACCTATCACAATATGAATGCTAATACAGTAAGTGATCGTCCTATATCGCCTTGTGGTATGTGCAGACAGGCGTTGGTTGAATCTGAAGTTAGATTTAAGCAACCTATCCGACTTATTTTAGGTGGCATGGAAGGCTCAATTTACATAATAGCAAAAGCAGATCAACTATTACCATTAAGTTTTAATGGAGAAGATTTGTTGGGGAAATAAGAAATTCCTATATAAATCTACTTTGTAGTCGTGAGTTGCATGTGCTTCGTCATGCTCAGTAACCATCGTGAGTCGTGAGAAATGCTGAATACATCATTCAAATGTTGTTTATTTTTCACATAATTCTATGCTTGAAGTATATTAAATCTGATATAGGATAAAAGGAGATAGGAGACAACATAAAAAAGTCAGTAGGATACAGCATACAAGGCTTTATCGTGGTGCCATTTTCAATAGATTAATCAGTAAAGTAAAAATAAATATTTTACTTTGAATATTTATGTGCAAATTTGCAATTGATAATGTTCTATTACCCCTTGATTTATAATTACTCGTAATTCCATATTATCGCAATGGCTGGGCAGTCTTGCCCTATTATTATCCCGCTGGTTTTTGGGATTTAGAAATAACATACAACATAGCCTGTTGTGGAGAAAATGAAGGTTCATTTTAATTTTCAGGTTTGCCGTATGGTGTACTGTCTGAATAGGGATTTTTACAACTATCTCTCACTACTTTATCGCTTCTAATGTTTTGGATTGTGTAGGTGAATAACCTTACAGATTGTTTTTTGTATTGGAATATTGCAATGTACCTCTTTACAGCGATATTTTCCAAAAGGAAATGCCCGTTGCACTATAGTGCAATGCATGTTTCCAAAAGGAAATGCCCGTTGCACCATAGTACAATGCATGTTTCCAAAAGGAAATGCCCGTTGCACCATAGTGCAATGCATGTTTCCAAAAGGAAATGCCCGTTGCACCATAGTGCAATGCATGTTTCCAAAAGGAAATGCCCGTTGCAACATAGTGCAGTGCATGTTTCCAATAGGAAATGCCCGTTGTAATTTACAAAAAGGAATCATTTATCGGTTATAAAACGCATTTCATAACAAATTTTATTGGTTGCTTATTTTTTAATTTTAATAAATACATCAATTATGAGTATGAAAAGAATGCTTCCCAGAAGTTACGAGAGTATTTGGACCGGTGTTATGAGGGCGAAACAAAAAAAAGATAATCCCCCTGCTTATGGCAATATACTATCGGAGGATACCAGTACAAGGCTGGATGATACCTGCCTGAGTTTTGGTGATGGTAGAAAATTGCTGGCAAAATCGCTTGCCTTAAGTTCGTTTGCAACTGCTGAAAAGGATAAAGTACTGTATCATCAGAAAATGCTAAACAGCTTCTACATTCAAGTACTGAATTTCCATATTGAACTGGAGATTTTTCCGGCTAGTTATCGTGCTTTTTATAAAATACCGATTAACAGCGCAGCTATCCCTGATCAAAAAACAGAAGATTCTATTTTAGAACTTTCGACTAATATAGCTGAAGGCGAACCTTTAATGATTGCAGCCGGTGGTCATGCAATTCCTTTTCCACTGTTGCTTACTATTACTAACAATCTTGCTTTATTGAAAACCAAACTCCAAAATCAAAGTAATGCTATTGATGATAGTGATAAAGCAACAGAAGATTTATCGGTTATGAGCGTTGCTGCGGCTGCGGTAGTAAAAAAAGTGTGGGATGAAGTAGAAACTTATTACGATGAAGGAACTATAGAAAGTAAAAGAAAAAATTCGAGAGAATGGGGCGTATTGTATGTAAGCGTAGGTGCCCCTGTTCCTATCACTGGTCATATTATGGAAATGGTACTGGGAGCACCTGTAGCAATAGTAGGCGTTAAAGCTTTTATTGCCGATACAGAAGAAGAGGCTTTTAGTACCAGTGAGGGCGCATTATTGCTGAAAACTATGGCTACCGGTCCGGTAATTATTACCTTTAGTATGGATGGATTTGCTGACAAACTGGTTACTACAGAAATAGACAATAGCAATCCTATAGATCTGGGTATAATTGTTATGGTAAGGCTGGTGAAATAGGGAGGCTATACTTGAAACAGCATAGAAATGTACATTATTATCGTGCGTTACGTAATTTGTAAATCGCGAGAAATACAGAATACATTATTATAACTGTAAAATACACTGCACATTATTACAATGTGCAGCGTATTATTTGATGATATAATTCAGAATATATTATATCAAATTTTGTACAAAAAGGCTTAAAAAGGTTGCTGAGGAATCGGTAGCAAAGCAGCAATTGTTGTACCATTAAAATGCAGAAAGGAATAGAGGTAGTACTTAGATAACACAAATACAAAGTGTAGAATATTGAATGAACAAAATACAGTTTTTAGTACTAAGACAAAAGATATCAGACATTTGATAATTGATAATAGATAGGTTAATATAGAGAATTATACATTTCAAATTGATTCTTTTCTAAGTAAGTTTATTGAAGTTCTACTTAAAATTTCTGTTTAGTTGTTTATGTATGCCGTCTGAATTTAATTTTTCAGATTTAATGTCATTCTGAAAGAATATTTTCCCCATAAATTATCTTTATATACTTCTCCCTATTATATTCGCCAACTAACAACTGTTCGCGATGGAAAGTAACAATAGCAGAATGCATATAGAAGTGGCTAAAACAAACCTTCTTTTGGATAAGATTTATCTGGGGGGAGGAGAAAAAGCTAATAATAAACAAAAGGAAAGGAATAAACTTACTGCCCGTGAGCGTATAGAATATTTAAAAGACAAAGATTCCAACTTTGTGGAGATTGGTGCCTTTACCGGTTATGAAATGTACGAAGAATATGGTGGTTGTCCTGCAGGTGGTACCGTTGCTGGTATTGGTTATGTAAGTGGCAGACAGTGTGTAATAGTAGCTAATGATCAAACCGTAAAGGCTGGTGCCTGGTTTCCTATTACTGGCAAAAAGAATCTCAGAATGCAGGAGATAGCTATGGAAAATAATTTACCCATAATTTATATGGTGGACAGTGCCGGTGTATTTCTGCCATTACAAGATGAGATATTTCCTGATAAAGAACATTTTGGCAGAATATTCCGCAACAATGCTAAGATGAGTGCTATGGGCATTACACAGATAGCTGCTGTAATGGGTGCTTGTGTAGCAGGTGGTGCTTATTTGCCCATTATGAGTGATGAAACTTTGATGGTGGAAGGGAATGGTAGTATTTTTCTGGCAGGTAGTTACCTTGTAAAAGCTGCAATAGGAGAGGATATTGATAATGAAACGCTTGGTGGGGCTAGTACGCATACCGAAATAAGTGGCATTGCTGATTATAAATTTGATACAGAACAGGATTGTCTGGATCATATAAAAAGAATGATGGGTATGCTTGGTCATAAACCCAAAGCAGGTTTTGATAGGATAGAAGCTGCTAAGCCATTGAAAGACGAATTATATTCTACCATGTCTGATAGGAATGCAAAGCCTTACGACATGCTGAAAATAATTGAAAGTATAGTGGATAATTCTTCTTTTGAACAGTTTAAAGAAGATTATGGTAAAACAATACTTTGTGGTTATGCAAGGATAGATGGTTGGGCTGTGGGGATAGTGGCCAATCAACGGTTAACCACAAAGAATAAGAAAGGCGAGATGCAGATAGGAGGGGTGATATATAATGATAGTGCCGATAAAGCTGCCCGTTTTATTATGAACTGCAATCAAAAGATGATTCCGCTGGTTTTTTTACAGGATG
>JBAXJB010000056.1:0-5367 GCA_037138055.1 Alphaproteobacteria bacterium
TTTTAGTGGAACTTTTAATTGTCGTTTCAGGTATTTCTAATTGTCGCTGATCAAAGCGTAGAAAAAAGAGCTCTAACTTATTGGGTAAAAGCTCTTTAACCACCCCATTTACCAACCCATCACGATTATCCAACGGCCCATGTGCTGTTTGCTCTATCGGCCCTTGGTCGTTAAAAAGCACGCAATTCACATGAAATTCATTGCCGGTAATTTGGGCATAAGCTACGTCAGCACTACCTCTAATACTTCGAAAGCTTCATACACAATGTTTCTCTGCTGTGTTGAATCAATTGGTTTGATCATTTTAAGATCAATCAGCTCTTGAACAATAAGTGATGCTCCACGTGGGCTAAGGCCATAAATTTCTTGTAATTCTTTGCGGTTAAAACGAGGCTTCTTAAATAAATCTTGGGTTATTTTAGGTAAAACACTCCCTTTTGATTTTGCTAAAACTCTTGTTTGATAATCAAGTCTTAGCAATTCTAATTTTTCTATTCTACTTATGTTTTTGTGGGCATTTAAACTAAGCATAGACAAAAAGAAGCGGCACCAAGGAACCCAATCCTTCGTTTCATGAAGCCTTTCGAACTGATCAATATATTCACGCTTTTGCGTTTCAACAGCTTCTGAAATCAATGCAAAAGGTGTGTCTAATATTCCTTTATGCTGTAACAACAAAGGAATTAATAAGCGGCCCACTCTTCCATTACCATCTGGAAAGGGATGAACTTGTTCAAAAATCCAATGAGAGATTGCTTGGCGAATCAGTTCGGGAATCCTGTCATCAGATTTCATAGTAAAGTTTTCAAAACTAGCGATTGCTTCGTCCAAATAGTGAGGAGGCGTGTAAATAAAGATAGAACCGTCTTGCTTTACGGTGTAATTTTGAGCTTTTTTTAATTCTCCACCCT
This sequence comes from Alphaproteobacteria bacterium, assembly GCA_037138055.1. Taxonomy (GTDB): domain Bacteria; phylum Pseudomonadota; class Alphaproteobacteria; order Paracaedibacterales; family CAITNM01; genus CAITNM01. Next base: position 912 of record JBAXJB010000056.1, read on the forward strand.
TAATAGTTTGGTGCTGCTCCAGTAATAATCGATGCAAACCTTTAGCTAAATCCATAACAGATTTTGCTGAGCTCAATATTTTTGGTCCTGCGCGAAATGCGTTTGCGCAGTTTTTTACTTCCATAACATCATTTGTAAATTCCACAGATGCTTTTGTTGTAAATAGATCTTGGAAATTGGCTTTTGTTCCTTCAATACGCGAAGAGGTAACAGCCTCCATAAAGATAAGATTTTCAGTAAGCAGAAAAGGATCCGGTAATCGCATGATTAGTGTATCTAACCGCGCAAGCACTGCCGAACAAGAGGCAAGATCTGACATTAGTGTTTCTATGTTCGCAATAAATTCAGGTGGCTGTGGCACAAAAGCCTGGCCACTTCTTAATGCAGGAACGAAGAATCCAATCTCTGAAATCATTATGGGTTGTATCTTATTATTTTTGTTATTATACCAAAATTGAATTTAGTATAATAGTGGAAAAATTAGCATACTAATCCCATTGCTAATTCAACCCCTCAACCACACCATGCACCAACGCATCGCGCTCTGTTAACAGCCCATGCACTGTTTGCTCTATCGCCCCTTGGTCGTTGAAAAGCACACAATTCACATGAAATTCATTGCCAGTAATCAGCACATACACCCCCACCGGGTCATTACAGGTAAGGTTTAGAGCATCAATTATTTGACGCTCAATTTGAATAGCCAACAAACTATCTGGGTGGTTAATTTCCTGTAACGCTTGGTCAAAACGGTGATCATCGCACCGTTTCATAATAGCAAGTGCACCCTGGCCAGGTGCAGGAATATATAAACCAGCATCTAGCAACTGCACATTAGCGGTCACGCCTTCAATGCAACCATTAGAATATAGCCCCATGCGCACAAGACCAGCCAACGCCAAAATTATGCCATCGAATTCTCCATTCGCATATTTTTGCAAACGGGTTTGAATGTTGCCGCGGCAAGGCAAAATGGAAAAATTGGGGTAATGCATGGTTAGCTGACGTTCCCGGCGTAGGGATGACGTGCCAATGGTGATGATTTTTTGCAAATTATCTAACTGCACATTTGAGTTAGTAATAAGTACATCTCTTGGATCGGCGCGCAAAGGCACTGCAGCAATTTCAAGTCCATCAGCCAATGGGGTTTCCACGTCTTTCATGGAATGAATTGCCAGATCAATATCACCTTGGAGCAGTGCTAAATCAAGCTCTTTCGTGAACAGTGACTTGCCCCCGTGATTGCGCAACGGCCCATCTATTTTATCGCCAGAACTAACAATCGGCACCAGTTCATAATTGCCATTTATATTCATGGCATCTGCCACTTGCTTTGCTTGAGCCATTGCCAAAGCAGACTTGCGCGTTCCTATACGAATTGCTCTAGGCGGCATTATAAAACCATGCTACTTAATTATGATATGCATCACAGAACTCTACAATGAACAGCGACGAAATTCAACGGCTGATCCAGCTTTTAAGCCGGCTTCCCGGTCTTGGCCCCAGGTCAGGCAGGCGTGCTGCCTTGCACCTTTTGCAAAAAAAAGAATCGCACATGGCTCCGCTTATTGAAGCCATTTCTCATGCGTATAGAACCATTCAAACTTGCCAAAAATGTTTCAACCTTGATAGTCATACCACATGCAGTTTATGTCGTGACCCTAAGCGTGACCCGCACACTTTATGTATTGTTGAATCAGTCAGTGATTTGTGGGCGATGGAACGTTCAAATACCTATCGTGGGCAGTACTTTGTATTAGGCGGAAATTTATCAGCCATGTTAGGTGTTGGGCCTGACCAATTAAACCTACAACCCTTAATTGAAAGGGTGCAAACCACCCAATTTAACGAGGCAATTTTTGCCCTAAGTGCAACACTTGATGGGCAAACCACCATGCATTATGTGCATGAACGCATTTCCCCCTATGTGGAAAATATTTCCAGCCTTGCTCACGGAGTACCAGTAGGTGGTGAGCTAGACTACCTAGACGATGGAACCCTATCAACCGCGCTCACCCACCGTTACAAAGTTGCATAAAGAAGTAAATTGATAACTTCTGGCATCGACTAATTCAATAAATCCCCCAATCAAACCGGAGATGACAAGGAATTTATAAAACTGGATCCAAGGTCCAAGCCTCGGAAAACTAGAATAGATGCCCCCGCAGTTTCCCCAGAACTTAGACGAACAGCGCAGTGCGCGTTGTGAGACTTAGTATCTTGGGGTCCAGTCCTATATTATCTACTTCGTCATACTCGCGAACGCGGGTATCCATAATGATTAATTACAATGGATCTCCAAGAGTGAGTCGTCTCCCTGAGCCTGCGTAGCTGGCGTGAGGGTCCAGTTTATAGTAGCAATTTGTTTCACTGGATCATCACAAAGCTATGCTCCTCATGAAGACGATGGTGGGTGCGTCATCCAGAGCCCTCGTCAAAGGGCGTAGGGATCCAGTGAATAATATCTAATTTTTAAATAAAATATAATTAAAATTAACCATTAATAATAATATTATAGTTAACTATTATTTAAATGATAATTAACTAAATTTTAATACCCCCCCCTGTAATCTAACAATTGTTATTCACATTTTTTAGAACAAGGAAATACTCATGAAAAAAAATACTATATTTAAATATTGCGTATCTCTGGCTATGGGGTTGGCATTATCTTCTAACCTTTGTGCTAGTTACGATGTAACAACCGTTGCCGGTATTGCTGGCAGCTTTGCTCATACCGATGGAGTTGGAGCAGCAGCACGGTTCAAAAGTCCAGGCATGATGTCTATTGATCTTTCAACAGGAAACTTGTTAGTGCCAGATTCAGACAACAACGTTCTAAAAGTCACAACGGCTGGTGGTGTATATACGGCATCTACTCTATTTACAGCATCTCACTCTCCTGCATACGCTGCATCAGTTGATGGAAGCACTATAGTGGTAACTGATGGTGGTACTCACGTGATGCAATATACTTGGAATGGATCAAGTTGGGTATCAGACAGCTCTTTGGACGGTGTGTATGATCCCGATGGAACGTTAGGAGGATATGGACTTGCAATTGACACTAGTTATAATGTTTATATGGCTGACAAAGGGCAAAACAGAATTTGGAAAATTTTACCTGATGGTTCATATTCAGTTTTTGCTAGTGGCTTTAATAGTCCTACTGGCCTTGTCATCGATAGCTCAAATAATCTTTTTGTGTCAAATACGGGTAACAACACAATTTGCAAAATCACCCCTGCGGGTGTTGTAACCACCATCGCCGGAACCGCTGGAACATCTGGTTCTACAGATGCAGTAGGAGCAGCCGCGCGATTTAACAGTCCTTGGGATATTGATATTGATGCAGCAGGAAACCTTTACATAGCCGACCGCGGTAACAACTTGATTCGCAAACTTACCAACAGCAGTGGCACCTATACTGTATCAACCATTGCAGGTACTGCAGGATCATCTGGCTCAGTCGATGGTACAGGTTCAGCAGCACTATTTAACGCCCCCACTGGCCTTGCTGTCGATGCATTCGGATATGTGTTTGTAACCGATACTGGAAATGATACTATCCGCAGACTTGCTCCACCTTCTATAAGTATAGAAGTAGATGGCTCTGATAGTGCAACTGTGTCTGGCCCAATTGCAAACGATGCGCACAAAACCGGAGCAGGTACCTGTGTATTATCTGGTGATAATTCATCTTTGTTAAATTTATCTGTTGATGCTGGGCTTGTGAAAGTAAGTGCGACTAATCATGTGGGTAAGTCAGTTTCTTTCAATGGCGGTAATATGGAAGTAACTAGCGGAACTATCGCAATTCCTGTAGTTGATACAAGAAGTGCAGCAACCATTACAACAGATGCATCTGCTGCGGTTTCTTCAATTGCAGCACCTTATGGTACATCTTTGCTCACGATAGCTGGGTCTGGTGTGGTTACTGCTGGTGACATGAGTGCAAGCGCCACCCCACTTTCTATTCCAGGGGTTATGCATGTTGGGGCATCAAGTTCTAGCAAAATGCCTACTGGTGTTGCAACTGTACCCAGTGGTGGATTAGTAAAAATTATGGGTGCCACTGCATCTAGCGTTCCTGGTGATACTGAACTACAAAGTGGTGCTGTTCTAGAAGTAGCTAACAGCGTTACAGTTCCTGCCCATACTGGCGCTGATGTTTTTGGCACCTTGAAGTTTGATTCGGGCGCTTCCCTAAAACTAGGTGCTAGCTCAACTTGGGCACGTAATATATCAGTTGGTACTGCACTGTAGTACTTATTAAGTTTGGTTGGTCCCGCGGTCTAGGCCGTGGGATTTTCCTTCCCCCCCCTTAGTTTTCCTATGGCTTGGACCATAAGATCTATTTTTATAAAATCCTGAAATTACTCATCTAGATCCCGACGCCCTAAAGGGCTCAGGATGATGGTATGGACGCCGATTTAAGAGTGATCTTAAATCAAAC
>JBAXJB010000057.1:0-5311 GCA_037138055.1 Alphaproteobacteria bacterium
ACTTCAAAGGTGAGATGCGCATCGGCAAGCTCTATATCGATGGCAAGCTGCAACCTGTCTTTACATATAGCGCGGCCAACAATCCCGCATATTTCAAGGGTCAAGGCATATTGAAAAATCAATCATGAACAAAAACATATTTATCAGCCACCTCCGCAGGTCCCGCCAGATCCTCCTCGCCGCCCTCGCGCTGCCCGCCCTCGCCTGCGCGCAGCCCGCAGTCGCGCCCGACCCCGGCGGTATTCTGCGCAAGCCCATCCCCGACAAGTTGGTGGTGCTAACATTCGACGATGCCTGCGCCAGCGGATATACCGTGGTGGCACCGATCCTGAAGCCGCTGGGATTCAATGCCTCGTTCTATGTCTGCGATTTTGATTCTTTCAAGACACGCAAGGACTGGTATCTGACGTGGCGGCAGATGAAAGAACTGGATCGCCAGGGATTTGAAATCGGCAACCACACCGTGGGACACGCCGGAAGCTTGAGTGCTTTCCAGGCGATGGATGATGAGCTGTTTGCCAACGGCGGCCCCAAGATGACCACCGTCTGCTGGCCGCTTTATGGGGTTGCTTGGAACATCTGCCCGGATCTATCCAAAAGCGGCTACACTTTCGGCCGCGGCGGCCATGAACGCCCCTACCGGCCGACGCTGGACAATCCGTTTGATGTGCCGTCGTTTACGATCACGGATAACCAACCGATCGAGGCCTTCGTTAAAAAAGCGCAGCAGGCCTGCCAAGGCCGGGTGGTGGTGTATTGCTTCCACGGTGTACCGGACATGGAGCATGGGGCGGTCGGCGTGGCACCTGCGACCTTCAAGGTGATGATGCAGTATTTAAAGGACAACAACTACAAGGTCATCGCCATGCGCGACCTCGCCGAATATATTGATACGGCCAGAGCCGCGAAGCTAGCGCCGCCGGCGAATGAGGTGAAAGCGGAAGAGCCCTATCTGACGAACAAGGATGAGAAGCCGTGTGGCGTGCTTGTCAAAGCAGCCAAGAGTCATGCTGAGCCAGAGGAAAATCCCCTGGTTCACAAATCAAACGATATGTTGATCACCCATGCTTCTGCTGTGAAGGCGATCAAGAGCGACAAACCAAATGTGTTTACCTGGAACAAGGCGGAAACCGGCAACTGGAGCGATGGAGCCAAATGGTCGAACAATTTGACCCATACGTCGGCACCGGTTATGGCGGGGCAACCGGACTATGTTGTCAATTTCAACCAAGCAGGGAAATATCATGTTACGCACGACCTTGATGCGGGATTTATGCTCAACCGGCTCAATTTGGCTGTTGGCAATGGAAACGCACTGACGCTGAGCGGCAAAGGCCTGAAGTTTACCGGAGCAACGCCTTGCATCAGTCAGAGTTCAGCGTTCACCGCTGACAAAATATCCACGCCCATCAACCTGGCGGCTGATGTGGCCGTGAATTTAATTGCTGGCGGTGGCCGTGTGGAGCTCGATGGCCTGCTCTCAGGTGCCGGCGGACTGGTCGAAAATGGCGGCAACGGCAACGCCAACGGCGAACTCAACGGCGGGCCTAACCAGCATTACAGCACCTTGTCCATCAACTGTTCGAGCAACACGTACAGCGGTGGCACCATCATCAACGGCGGAACACTTCGCCTAGCCGCCAACAGTGCGCTGGGAACCGGACCGGTAACACTCAATGAAGGGGCTGGCTTTGCGCCGGGCCAGGGCAATGCCACCAATGGGTTGATCTTGAATGGTGGCACGATCGATGCCGGCAACCTCGATTGGAATGCCTCCATCACCTTGAATGGAAATACCCGCATCGCCGGCCATCATGTGAATTTCAACAATGTCAGCGGCGCGATGACCGGGCCAGGCGGCTTTACCAAGATTGGCACGTGGGCGGCATTCGGGAGGGCGAATGACGGCGGGGTCTATCTGTGGGGCAACAACACGTACACCGGCCCGACCATCGTTCAACAGGGTGCGCTGTTTGTTAAAAAGGTTACGGCGCTCTACCATGCGGATGGAACGCAATGGACTCCGGCGAAAATCACTGTTCACCCCTCGGCTACACTGGTGCTCAGCATCGGTGGTGCGGGCGAGTTTTCTGGTGCGCAGGTCAGCACATTGCTCGCGAATCTTACCACCGGAGTCAACAACAACGGACTGATGGCCGGTTCAGTGCTCTGTCTCGACACCTCTAACGCAAAGGAACCGGTCACGATCCCGGCCAGCATTGTAGATTCAAAGGGACCCGGCGGCGGCTCGTTTCTTCTTAAAAAGATTGGAGCGGGCACATTGCAGCTATCAGGCAAGAATACGTATAAAGGGCAGACGCTGCTAGAAAGCGGTGCATTGAGCATAACCTCTCTCAATAGTTTCACGAAGGGCATGGGCAAGACCAGCAGCAGTCTCGGGGCACCGACCGATATTGAGAGCGGTGAGATTGTCATTGGGGAGGAAGGGAAAGATGGCGAGTGCGCCCTGATATATACAGGCACCGGAGAAATAACCGACCGCGTGATGAATCTCATCGGCAAAAAATCCACCCTGACTTTCGTCCAGTCCGGCAGCGGCCTGCTCAAACTTACCAGTGACTTGCTCCTCTCCGGCTACGGCGCTGACAAAACCCTCGAGCTAACCGGCGACACCGCCGGCTCCGGCGAACTCGCCGGCAACCTGGCAAATCCATACGACCGCGCGGGCAAAGCGACCACCGCAGTGACGAAATCCGGGACCGGCACCTGGGCGCTTTCCGGGACCAATACTTACAGCGGTGCGACAACGGTGAAGCAGGGCACGCTGTTACTTGCCAGCGCGAAAAGCCTTGGCGACAAGACTGACGTGTATATTTCCGCAGGCGCGCTGCTTAGCCTCAACTTCAAAGGTGAGATGCGCATCGGCAAGCTCTATATCGATGGCAAGCTGCAACCTGTCTTTACATATAGCGCGGCCAACAATCCCGCATATTTCAAGGGTCAAGGCGTATTGAAAAATCAGTTATGAAAAAAATCCTCATTGTATGGCTGGGCCTTGTCGTCACCGCATTGATGGCGGCTGACCATGGCGTGGCGCCGAAGCCGTATGGCGCGGTGCCAAGCGCGGCGCAATTGCGCTGGCACGAAGACGAGATCATCAGCCTGGTCCATTTTTCCACCATCACCTACGCGGACAAGGAGTGGGGCTATGGTGACGAGCCGGCCGCGTTGTTCAACCCGAGCGAATTCGACGCACGGCAGATCGTTAAGTCCGCCAAGGACGCCGGCGTAAAACTGTTATTGCTCGTCACCAAGCACCACGGCGGCTTCTGTCTGTGGCCGAGCAAGTATAACGACACCTACACGGTGAAAAACAGCCCGTGGCGCGATGGCAAGGGCGACATGGTCAAGGAACTGGTGGACGCCTGCCGAGCCGAAGGCCTGAAGGTGGGGTTGTACCTTTCACCGTGGGATCGCAACCACAAGGACTATGGCATGCCGGAGTATGTCACGTATTTCCACAACCAGCTTCGCGAGTTGCTCACCAACTACGGCGCAATCCATGAAGTGTGGTTTGATGGTGCCAACGGCGGCGACGGTTGGTATGGCGGTGCCAATTGCTTGCTTGCTTGCTTGCTTGCTTGCTTGCTTGCTTGCTTGAGGCATCGGCGTCGCAGCCGGCCTGCTTGCACGCGCGCCCACTCGCGCGCCCTCCGCTCCCCCCGATCACATCCACCCAGGTGTACGGCCTGCCCACGCTGATGGTGTTTAAGGACGGCCAGCTGGTGGAGGGCAGCCAGCGCGAGGGGGCCATCTCCAAGGCGCTCCTGGTCAAGTACCTCGAGCAGCACGTGCTGACCGCGGTCAAGGTTTGACCGCGCGGTCAACGCTCAAAGAAGCAGTGTTTCGAGGGGCCACTGCCTGCGCCCGCCGGCTGCGAAGGCTCGAGGCGTGCTTGCGCCCGCCGGCAGTGGGCGGGGCGGCTGCGTTCTTGGCCTCGTGCGTCAGCGTCTGTGGTGCGCATGAGTTTACTCCCGCAGACAGCGCGACCGCGGGCGAGCGCCGTTGTACGAGCCCCAGCCCGGGCCCCCCGCATGAATTTGCGCGGCGGGGCCCGCACCCACCGCAGCATCCCCACCTTTGGGTGCGCTCTCTCCTGCACCACCCCATCCACTTTGCCCTGCATCTCTCCGGGGCTGTGCTCCTCTCAGGGGTGTGCCCTGCCGGCGCCCCTGGGTGCAGGGGCTGGCAAAGTGAACGGCCTGCCACCGCCCCCTTGTTTGCACCACGACCACCTTTGTTTTACCCCCCTGGTTGTTTCAGAGCGCGGCCAACCTTGGATGGCACACACGACAAGACGCGCGAGGCGGCGGGCGCGGACACCGCAGGCGCCGCCGCCGCCCCGGCGGTGTCGAATTTTTGGCGCGAGCGAGCGCGAGGAGCGCGTTTGGTGGCGTTGCTTGCAGAGTTGCGCGCCGGCAGCCGGCATGCGGCACGGCCACAGTATGGCCGCCGCGGCTGCCGCGGCTCTGGCCCACCACGGGCGTATTCGAGTCGAGTCACTGGGGGCCGCGTGCGATTGGGCGCACCTGCGCCGCACGCCTTCCCAACGGATTGGATTGAGCGGCACACAACACAACTGGATCCACTCGTCTCTGTTCCCAAACCAAAACCCCATACACTACCCTCCGGGCGCGATGACGCCGCCGCCGCCCTAGCCGGCAAAGGCAGCCCAGGCCTGTAATCGCCAAGTTGTCGGGTTGCCCTCCCCGCCCGCGGACTGCCCGCAGTTCAGCTCCTGTACATGGGTTTTGCAAGCTCGTTTACTCTGAAGGGCGGGACGGACACAGGGCGCGCGAAAGCGTGCGCCTTGTCGAGCGGGGGATGCTTGGGCCTACCGTGGGATGCTGGAGCTGCGACCTCCAATAGTGGATGGATTGCAAAGGAAAAGCTGCGTCATAGCCTGCTTGCCAAGCCTGCTGCCACACCTGCTGTGCTGTTGCTGCTGCTGTTGTGGGGTGGGGTGCACGCCGCCCACGGAAAAAACAGAACATCAAAGCGCGCGGCCGGGCGCGGGGCCGTGCGAGCCGCCGCGGAAACCGCCGAAAAGCATTCAAACACCGAGCCAAACACAAAGCACCGCCCGCAAAGGCGCGCCGGCCGGGCGGGGCCGGCCGCGCCGCCCCTCTCCAAACCAGTGGGGTCCAACAGAGCAAACAGAGGGCTTTGGCGCGGCGGTCCTTGCCGGGGGAGGGGCGGCGGATCCTTCCCGCGCGCGGCCAGACCGCCGCAGGCCGCGCCACGACGAGGCGGCCCGCGTGCGTCGATTGCGCGTCGGCGCGCCGGCGGG
>JBAXJB010000058.1:0-5230 GCA_037138055.1 Alphaproteobacteria bacterium
AAAGTTGCTCGCTTCAAAGCTGGTAAAGAATTGGCTTCAAAAGTTTAATTACTTAAGGCTAAATAGAAAAACCCTCGCATATGCGGGGGTTTTTCTATTTTTGCAGCTCATCAATTATTTCACTCAAAAAAAATTATCATGGGAAGAGGCGATAAAAAAACCGCAAAAGGCAAAAGATTCAAAGGTTCTTTTGGTAAAGTTAGACCAGCAAATGGCGTAAAATCTAAGAAGCTCACTGTTAAGCAGTCATCATAAACTTATTGATTTCTTATAAAAAAAGGCCGCCCCAAGTATAAGGGATGGCCTTTTTTTATTTCTGCTTATCCGCTATTTCCTTTATCGCAAATACGAGTTTATCTAAATCTTGAATGCGGGTATACACATGTGGCGTAATCCGAACACAACTGATATTCTCCCAAACAATCCCAACAGTATGAATTTTGTAGTTGTTAAGCAATGCCCCATCTAATTCACCTGGCGTCATCCCATCAATACTTACCCCACAAATAGCACAGGCATATTCTGGTTTAAAAGAAGTATGAATTTTTACCTTTGGATGATTAACCACTTTTTTAGCCCAATAATCTTTTAAATATCGAATCCTGTCTTCTTTTCTTTTTGATCCAATCGCCATTTGAAAATTAACCGCTTCGCCAATACCTTGTTCAATCGGAAAGCTACGCGTACCAATGGTTTCAAACTTTCTGATATCCGTTCCATGGGGATTGTCGTTGCATACCAACGGCCATACTTTCGATATTTTTTCTTTGCTGATCCACAACATACCACTTCCAATAGGCGCACTCAAAAATTTATGCAAACTGGTACCGAAATAATCGCAATTCAAATCAGGAATTTTATAGTCCAACAAACCAAAGCTGTGCGCACCATCTACAATTACTTCACAGCCCTTCGATTTGGCCATCTTAGCAATTTTAGCTACAGGCAAGATCTGACCAATCCAGTTAATGATATGTGTTATGTGAACGACTTTAGTTTTTGAGGTGATTGCTTTTTCATATGTAGAAACAATCTCTTCATCATTCTCGATTGGGAATTTGAAGTTTAGCTGGGTATAAATAATTCCCTCGCGCATAGCACGCTGCTTCCAAGCATTGATCATGTTCGGATAGTCTTGCTTGGTACCGATCACTTCATCGCCCGCTTTTAGGTCTAAGCCAAAGATCACGGTATTCAAAGCCTCAGTAGCATTCCGATTAATGGCGATTTCTTCAGGTGAGCATCCTGCCAATACACCCAATTTATACCGAAGCGGCTCTCTCCCCTGGTCTAAAATGCGCCACATATAATAGGAAGGAGCCTGATTTGACAAGTCGTTATAACGCGCAACCGCTTCCTGAACCACCCTTGGAGAAGGACTTACACCCCCATTATTGAGGTTGATCAAATTGCTATTTACGGTATAACTCTGTTGGATAACCGACCAGTAATCTTCATCCATAGCCACTGCTTCAGGGCTTAATAATTGTACTTTTTTCTGAGCCGCATCAAAATTTGCAGCATGCAATTCGTTAAAAAGACTATTTGCAGAGAAAGCTCCAGCGAGCAGTCCCATTTTCTGTAAAAAAGCTCTTCTTTGATTCACGTTAGATAGGTTGAACTAGAAAGTTAAGGAAAGTTGAGAAGTTTTACGCGCTATCTTTGAGCCGAATTCGTAGGTGATGAAAAAAAAAATGGTACTCTTTCTTGGTTTATTGCTGGTGCTGATTTCTAGCTCTCAGTCGGCTTTGGCACAATGTTCTATCTGCACCAAAACCGCTTCACAATTGGGAGAAGGTCCCGGTAAAGCCCTAAATTCAGCCATTATTTATTTAGCTTTTACTCCATTAGCCATCATGGGCTATATAGGTTGGCGTTGGTGGAAAAACGAAAAAGAACAATATAACGACTAAAGCTGGCCGTCTAAAATGAATACAATCATAGAAAAATTCAGTCGCAAATCGGATTCGGCCGCTCTGTTTTCGATCATGATACCTAGCTGGAATAATTTGGCTTATTTACAACTCTGCATCAACAGCATTCGCAAACATTCTTACTTTCCACACGAGATCATTGTTCACATCAATGAGGGTAAAGACGGTAGCTTAGAATGGATTCAAACACAGGACGATATCAGTTACTCATACAGTAAAGAGAATATTGGTGTCTGCTATGCACTAAATAGTTGCAGAAATTTAGCAACTACCGAATACCTGCTATACATTAATGATGATATGTACGTTTGTCCGAATTGGGATCAACCGCTAAAAGAAGCTATCGATTCAATAGGTCATAAATATTTCTTCTTTTCTGCTACAGCTATCGAGATCAATGCACAAAGTAGTTGCTCGATCGAAAAAAGTTATGGCAATTCCATAGAAAGTTTCAACGAAACTGCATTACTCGATGAATACAATGGTTTGCCCATGCAAGATTGGCAAGGCGCCACCTGGCCACCCAATATTGTTCACAAAGATATCTGGGACATAGCGGGGGGATATAGTATCGAGTTTAGTCCGGGTATGTATTCCGATCCTGACTTCTCCATGAAACTTTGGAAAATAGGTGTAAGAACCTTTAAAGGAATAGCTAGTAGTAGGGTGTATCATTTTGGCTCTGTTTCTGTAAAAAGAGTGAAACACAATGCAGGTTATTCGAAATTTATTTCAAAATGGGGAATGACTTCTGGAACTTTTTCTAAATATTTTCTTAGAAGGGGTGATGTTTTTGACGGACCATTGAAACAACAAATAATTCCTTGGAGTATCAACGTTAAAAATTATTTTAAGCGCGTGTACACTGCACTCACGAAAGATTAAGCATTGCTAATAATCTATTTTAAAGAACATCTTGATACAGAATAATATTTTCATCATCTCCGATTTCTTTTTATAAGCGAGGATCAAATGTCGATACTTTAAAAAGATAAACATTCTAGTGAAATTGTTTTTCAACGAATTGCTTTGATAGCTTTCAGAAATGGTTTTCAAAACTTGTTTTTGTTCTACCAAATCGGATGGACATGTTTCAAAAAGCAAGCGCATTCTATTCCGACTTAATTCCATTAAGGTTTCCTTGCTTGGCCTTGTTTGGTTTTCTTTTTTTGCGTGTGTATCTGCACCTATGGCATTGAAATTATGTTGGCGGTATTGTACCAGGGCTTCAGGAAGATACTGTATTGAACTATAACAAGTTGCCACAAATCCGATCCAAAAATCGTGCGTAACTATTGTTGGGAAAGGGATACAGCGTTCAAGCAATTCTTTTTTAAACAAAAAAGTATGGCCAGGAGCCCAAGCTCCAATTGTATACATCAAGCAATTATCATAAGCAATTTGATTTTTGATATCCGACATTTTTTTATGCAATGGGTTATCATTTTCGTCAATCAATTCAGAGTCGCTATAGATCAATAAATGCGCACCAAGTCCTTGATACAATTTTTCTAATTTGTTGGGAAGCCAAATATCATCCTGATCACTCAATGCAATAAAATCTCCTTTTGTTAATCGCATCCCCTTTTCAAAATTGCCGATATAGCCTAGATTTTTTTCATTTGATATCAATCGAATAGTAGGATATCGATCGCAGTATTCCTGAACAATCGCAACGGTGCTGTCAATTGAGCAATCATCAACAATAATGATTTCTTTCGGGGATATTGTTTGACACAAAATACTATCTAACTGCTTCCGCAAAAAATGTTCGCCATTATAGGTTGCCATTACAACCGATATATTGACATTACTCAGATCAGAATGCATCGTTATATTTTTTTGCGAAATCAAATAGGTTAAAATTGGGGTCTTGAAATTTTGCTGCAATGGCATTTTTGATCATTGCTTTTTCAATACCCTTCATTTTCTTTTTTTGTATCAGTTGATACACTCGTTCAGTTAGCAACCAAATTTTCTTATCCGAGACTTTTACATGTTGTTGATGTAATTCAATAGCAGCGGCAAGTTCATTGATGCCTTCACGAGTGGAAGCTACCGTTTTTAATACCGCAATCTCATGCTCCTGGTGAGCGCCCTGCGATAACATCGACCTAAGATTACGAACGAAAACATCAGAATCCGGTCGATCACTTTTATTCACCACAAACAAATCTGCGATCTCCATCAAACCAGCTTTCATTGTCTGCACTTCATCTCCAGCTTCTGGAACTACTACTACCACCGTGCTGTCTGCTAACCCTGCAATTTCAATCTCGCTTTGTCCAACTCCCACCGTTTCTACAATGATATAATCAAAAACAGCTGCTTGCAATAAAGCGGTGATTTCTATGATGTGTGGATGCAATCCTCCCAAAGATCCTCTAGTGGCCAAAGAGCGAATAAAGACATTAGGGTTGTTGTACCATTCGTTCATCCTAATTCGATCTCCCAGTAAGGCTCCAAGATTAAATGGGGATGATGGGTCAACACAAAGTATGGCCAGCTTTTTCCCTTCAGCAACCCAATGTGCAATTAATGCATCCACTAATGTGCTCTTGCCTGCACCGGGTGGACCCGTAACGCCAATTACAGCAGTACCATGATTTGGCAATTCAGAAAGAAATTGCTCATAACCCGTTACTTCATTTTCAACCAAGGAAATAGCCCTAGCCAAGGCTTTGAAATTTCCTTCCTTAATATTTTCAATTATTGTTTGCCACATAAGTTAGACGGGTATAAATTTAATGGAAAGCAAGGGATCTTTGTTTTTTATCTCCCGAATATTCAGTAGCATTGAAAAGATTTGAAACCATGCTTAAAAAAAATCTTTCTATTTATCTGCTGATCCTCCTCTTGGCTGGGCTATTTTGGAGCAGAGCATTGCTTTCAATGACAGTTTTAGTGGGGGCATTAATCGCCATAATTCAATTCATCAAAACGGATCGATCGATTTTCAGAACTACGATTTTTATTTGGAGCTTAGTCCCACTGATTCTTTGGCTATTGGGGGCTTGGCAGGATCCAAGGGGGCAATATAATTTTGATTATCTACTCACACTAAGCGCCTATCCAGCAATTGTTTTAATAGTTCAAGCAAGTCAGCGTACGCAAGTTGAAAATGCATGGATCAAAGTTTGGTTATTAGCTACTGCACTTGCCTTAACCTATCCACTTTTTTGGTATCTAAAAGATTTCACAGCAGCGAACCAAGCATATGGAACCGGCAGATCATTACCCACTTTCATGGATACGGATCATGTTAGATTTTCAATTTTTCTTTGCAGCAGTTTACT
>JBAXJB010000059.1:0-5085 GCA_037138055.1 Alphaproteobacteria bacterium
ACTGGTACCTGGGCTTGGCTTGACCTCCGATTGCGCGAATGTGGAAGTGGCAATGCTGATACCGACAGCCGATACAACCGCCTTCAATATGAACTTTCTCATCTTTTGCTTTCCTTCTGAGACGAATTAGCACTTACAAAATTTGTGGTCCTGCGACCAAGGGATGACGCATTGCAACCAACCTACGGCTTGCGGGATCGCCGCGACACCATGTTTTCCGCAGCCAACACGCCAAGCTGCATCAAACATCCCCATTAATCATATATTGGGTATGTTGTTTAATTTATAGGGTATACCCTTAAAAATACACAATTTCTGCAAAAAAGCCCTGCTTTGGCCAATCATTGATGACTCCGTTGGTCGACTTGACATTAGATTTCTTCTAGCCCCCCCCCTAACAAGAGCAAGTGGGCTGTGAACTTGCATGAAGAGGCCAGGATTTGACGCCAAGCCAAGAGTCCCGCGCACGGCCTTGAATCGTTGATAAAGGCAAGCGAACACCCTCTCGCCGATGTGAATGGCAAGAGATAAAAATAAAAACCACACCTTGATGGCGCCTATAGCCGACAGATGAGTCCTCAGATAGCTTTAAGATGAACCAAGCAGCTGCATACTTAATTTATTAAAAAAAATTCTTTAGAATAGAAGAACCAAGCAAATGTCTCACAGGAGCGTTTTACTCTCGGATCCCGAACTAGAAAAAAATGGAAGCTACGGGGGTAGAGGCCGAGTGGCTACTTCAACTGCAGCTGCGAGTTAGACAAAGAGTTGTCGGATAAAAATTTCTTAAGACCTCACGTAAGCGGTCCTGTTGCAAATCGAATTGAGAAGCTTTACAAAATGGCGAAAGTAGGAAGAACAAATATTCGTTACAAGGAAAACAAGTCAGCCATCGTAGCGGCTGCTATTGCTGTTTTGAATCAAAAAGGCGCTAGCAGGATGACTCTGGCGGCTGTGGCTATGCGGGTTGGGCTGTCAGCGCCTACGATCCAGTACTACTTCAATAAAAAGGAAGATCTTGCAGCTGCTTGTCACATGCAAGGACTTGAGCGACTCGGTGAGTTTCTTTCGATGGCAGAGTCAGCACCCACGAGCCGTGCTCGCCTGGAGTTGTTCCTTCTTAAGTACTTTGATTTCAGAGCGAGTGCAGCCCGTAACGAGGTAGAGGATTTTCCTACGTTCAGCGACGTTCGTGGCCTCGATAATGAATCAGTAAAAAGTGCCTATGTCGATATTTTTAAGCGCATACGCCGACTGATTGTGGAGGGTGAGTGGTTGATGAAGGACAAGGCAGCTCTCACTGCTGCGGCACACCTTATTTTTTCGGAACTGAACTGGACACCTATCTCGTTTCGGAAGCTATACCCAGAGGATTTTTCGCGCTTTGGGAGTCGCCTGTCCGAAATCCTTATTCACGGAATTGCTGCACCAGGAGCCGATTGGACTCCCGCTCAGATCTCGGTTGCATTGCCTGAAACAGAGACAACGGATGGTGCAAGTTTCGAGATTTTTCTACAGGCGGCCAGTTCCCAGATCAACGAACAGGGGTATCGTGGAGCTTCCGTAGAAAAAATATCGGCGCGGATCAATCTCACAAAAGGGGCTTTTTACCACCACGTCAAGACTAAGGATGAAATAGTGATCGCTTGCTTCAACCGTACATTCGATGTAATTCGGCGAACCATCATTGCAGCGGAAGCCGAATGCATTACCGGCCTGCAGACGCTTGCAACGATCGCCGCTGTTCTCGTCGAACACCAAATAGGGGGAAATGCGACTCTTTTACGTGTTTCCGCTGTGGATAGCCTTAGCGAATCTGATCAATGGATCATCATGTCAGGTATCGAGACCGTTGTGACTCGTATCGCTTCGGTCATCAGTGATGGTATTGCGGATGGGTCGATCCGCCAAATCGATGCAAACCTTGGTGCACACCTTCTAATGGCAATGATCAATGGAGCCGACGAACTACCGTACTTTGTTAAAAACATCTCGTCGATCGACGCGATAAACTTTTATGTGCGTCCAATATTTAAAGGCGTACTCAATACGTAATAGCAAAGTTACAACAAGCTATTTGGCAAGACAACTTATCCGATGACAAATAGGACAGTGAGTTATCAGTCGTCTAGCCTGAATCAACTGAAAAAATTGACGCAGAAGAACATAGCTTGATTCATAAACGTAACGAACACTGCTTAGCGCATATTTTAATAATTGGTACAGTGCAATCAACTCAATTACCTCATAAATAGTTTAAAACACTTGGCATGCCTAGCGCATGAAACTCCCAGAAAAAAATCTCAACAAAGAATTGGCCATAAGGTCCAATAAAGGAGCGCACTAATGAGCAAGCATCTTGTAGATCCAGAACTTTTGGATCTATTGACGCTAATTCCCACCGTTTCACTGAATGCCGAAATTCTTCCGGCGATCCGAGCAAATGGGATCACTTTTCCTTCCGATCCTCAAGCAGTTGATGCGGTGAAACTCACAGAACGGAAAGTGAAAGGCCCAGCAGACGCTCCGGATGTTGGACTTTTGATCTACACACCGCGTAGCGCAAGCGATAAATTGCCCTGTATTTTCCACATCCACGGTGGTGGCTATGTTAGGGGCTCACCATCTGAGCTTAGTGGAGTACATCTCAAGCTCGCGCTTGACGCAAACGCTGTAGTGGTCTCGGTCGATTATCGATTGGCACCTGAAACACGATTTCCGGGTGCAATCGAAGACTGTTATGCGGCTCTAAGCTGGGTGTTCCTTAACGCTGATGATCTTGGTATTGATGCTCGGCGAGTTGGGGTGATGGGTGAAAGTGCGGGGGGGGGCCTTGCAGCAGCCCTTGCACTACTTGTTCGCGATCGTGGTGAATACACACTTCTTTTTCAACACTTAATCTATCCGATGCTTGA
This sequence comes from Alphaproteobacteria bacterium, assembly GCA_037138055.1. Taxonomy (GTDB): domain Bacteria; phylum Pseudomonadota; class Alphaproteobacteria; order Paracaedibacterales; family CAITNM01; genus CAITNM01. Next base: position 2,916 of record JBAXJB010000059.1, read on the forward strand.
TGACCGAACCTGTGTCACAAGCGATCCACACCCGCATACAGGCCATTTCATATGGACACAAAAAAGTAACACTTTTGGGTGGGAATCACTCCTTGGAGTTCTTCCTGGTTCGAGTAATGTTTCCTCTTACGCCGCGCCAGCACGCGAAGATAACCTAGCTGGACTTCCTCCGACCTACATTGCCACTGGTGGACTCGATCTGTTCCTGGAAGAAGATATGGAATACGCACGACGTTTAATGCGACATGGTGTGATTGTGGAGTTGCATGTATATCCCGGTGCTTACCACGTTTTCAATGTAGCCCCATACGCTCACGTCGCAGTAAATGCCCGTCGAGACAGTTTAGTCGCCCTTAAGCGCGCTTTACACCGGTGACTGCTTGCTATAGGGCTATTCAGTTTAAGTTTAAAAATTTATTCTAGCGGAGCCGAGTACTGGCTTCACATGGGGATTCCAAAATGACACCACTTACAAACCATCGCATGTCCAACAAAAAAGCTCAATTTATCCTAGGCCCCGCCGCTAAAGTTGGAGCTTTTCTTTTCATATTGTGGGGAATTCTGCATATATGGGTAGGTTACGAAGGCCTACATCAATACATCACTAACGGAACTCCAGGCCTGTGGAATACATTGATTGGTGGCACCAATGTTCCTAAGGCTGCCTTTGTCCATACTAACGACGGTACAACTGCATTTGCACAAGGTCAATTACTACTTAACTTTTGCATTGACGTTGGGGGATATGGAGTTCTTGGATTGACAGTTGCGGGGCTTATCCTAACTCGAGCGTCTTGGACTGCCTATTTCATAGGATTATTTGTAATCGGCATTGCTGATCTTGCATTTTTACTTGCATTGGTAACCCCTGGCGTTATTGAACTTAACTTTGGAACTATTGGAGGACCAATAATTTGGGTTCTAGCGATTTTATCTACACCGTTTGGCTTACCACCTTTAACAAAAAGATCAGAACAGTGATAGGTCATAGATTGAATCGTTTGCTTTTACAGCGATGACTAATTCAAAACCATAGTTGGCACACCGCACTCCCATGAAATACATGATCAGATTGCCTACGTGATAGCCGGTTCATTCGAAGCCGTCATTGATGGCCAGATTCGAGTACTTCGGGTAGGCGATGCGTTTATTGCGCCGCACCACACTAGTCATGGTGTGACCGCCTTAGAAGATAAAAGCATGTTGCTAGACCAATTTTCTCCAGCGCGGGAAGATTATTTGCTATGAAGTTCGGTTCTATCCTAGCCACATGTGGGCATTTGGCATTGCTTTTGGTAATGCAAAACGCTACTGCTGGTGAACGACCAAATGGCGTGATCGGAAATACTTTATGTCTAAATGCTGACCCGAGCTACGCCATGGGCACATACGGCACTATCGAGAAAGCGTTGGGAACCGGCTCGATTGAGGCTCCGAGTGACAATGTAAGTGAGCCGAGACGTCCACACATTATTTCAATGCCAAATGATGCATTGTTGGGGCCCTATTTCTCCTTTATAGCTAATGAGCCAAATGACGTAAACCTTGATCTAGTGCCCATGTCAAAAGGTGGCGATCGTTCACGAACTGAAATCAAGCTTTCAGCTAATTCTGGCGGAAGCCATGATATTTTCAAAGCGCATGAAGGTGATACTTTTGTATACACCTGGCGCTTTCGAATTAGCCCTAACATGAAGTTTTCGCCCAGTTTTACGCATCTTCATCAGATTAAGGCGCATGGCGGAAATTTTGCTGCTCCGCCGCTAATTACGCTAACCCCCCTTTCAAGTGGACAACTTGAAATACGTTATGTGGGGGATGGAAAAGTCGACTCCGCTACCTACACAAAGATCAAATCTGTAGCGTTAGCGGGTTTACTAGGTCAATGGTTAGACGTCCGCGAAGAAATTACTTTTTCAAACTCGATTGGTCGGTACAGATTGAACGTTACGGACCAGCAAGGTCAAAAGATAGTGGATTTCGACCAGTCAGGACTGCAGCTATGGCGCGAGGGTGCGTCTCATATGACACCAAAATGGGGCATCTACCGCAGGCATCATGCCGCGCTAAATCAAAATCAAGATGATTTTGTGGACTTTGCGAATTTTGGGATAACGCGAGGTGTCCATCCCGACTCCAATTGCCGCTAGGGATAGGCATGTTGTTACCG
>JBAXJB010000060.1:0-4947 GCA_037138055.1 Alphaproteobacteria bacterium
TATCTTTTTAGGAGAGCATATCACTCTTTATTATCTCGTGACTACACTATCTAGCAATAATTTCAAGTTCATACCCTAAATAAGCAGCGGCTTCAAGCTCTGCAGACAATGCCACCCCTAAAGCAAGGGATGCACAGTATTTAAATATTGTATTTTTTTTCATGATAATTTCCTTGTACTAAAAAATGTTATTAACAAACTTTATGGTACAGGGGGGGGATTAAAATTTAGTTAAGCATTACTTAAATAATAATTAAATATAAAATTATTATTTATTATTAATTTTAATCATGTTTTATTTAAAAAATAGATTTTCGAATCGATAAGCCTTTAGTACGGCGGTTTGAGAAAATGTTGGAGGTTGTTGAGGCTCCAGGAAAGTAATTTGATGTTATTCACAGGGTCATTACGTCGCTGCGCTCCTCATGAAGACGAGAGGAGGAGGAAGAAGGGCCCCACGGCCTAGACCGCGGGACCAACCAAACTTAATAAGTACTACAGCGCAGTACCAACAGTAATGTTACGTGCCCAGCTTGCACCATTTCCTAGTTTCAATGTTGAGCCTGAATTAAACTTCAATGAACCGAAAAGATCAGAAGCTGCAGGGCTATCAGCAGGAACTGCTACAGCAGAATCAACATAAAGAACGGCAGCGTTTTCAATTATTACACTGCCTGGGCATTGGTTTGCCGTTGCAGTTTGTATTTCTAACTGACCGCTTACATCAACCTGTGCATTAGGCTATCTACCACAGTAATGTTACGTGCCCAGCTTGCACCATTTCCTAGTTTCAATGTTGAGCCTGAATTAAACTTCAATGAACCGAAAAGATCAGAAGCTGCAGGGCTATCAGCAGGAACTGCTACAGCAGAATCAACATAAAGAACGGCAGCGTTTTCAATTATTACACTGCCTGGGCATTGGTTTGCCGTTGCAGTTTGTATTTCTAACTGACCGCTTACATCAACCTGTGCATTAGGCAATCTACCACCGCTTGCAACTTGTAAATTAACACCAGAACCTACATTGATTGGCACAGCATAAACATAACCAGTAGCTGAAGTGCCCAAGACTGAAGCAGCAATAGCAGTGCACGTAAATGGAGCAACAGACGTAGCACCAAGTGAAGCTACAGCCGGAGCTGCTAAAGCAGCCGCGCTAGATTGAGCAACTAAAGATAGTGCCGCAGTTCCAGAATCAAATGCTGATAGAGTAGCTGCAACGTTAGCGTCAATTTGAAGTTGTGCAGCGCTAGTCATTGCAAGTGGAGGCACCACTACACTTTTAGCTGCAATAATTGCGCTTCCACTTGCTACTGTTGCTGCACCCATCAACACTTCTAAAGCCACACCAGAGCCGAATGTATCAGCCATAGTAACTTTTGCACCAACGTTACCAGTTGCTCCATACTGAACCCTACCATTGTTAATTGCTAAATTAGTTAATACAGTGTGAGTTGCGTTATCGTTAGCACCAGACATAACAAGAGTACCACCACCTATCTTTTGCGCTGTTCCTGTGATCACACCACTGTGCGTTGCAGAGCCTGATTCAACATCAAGAAAAATATTAGAAGCAAAAGTTGAAGTTGAAGTTGCAACAACTGCAAGCAAACCCAATGTAAATTTTTGAATAGTTTTCATTATTTCATTCCTTTTTAAATAAATTTTTACAGAATATTGGTCGTGCCAATAATTATATTTATAAATAGATTTTATTAATAAATAGTTACAATTTAATTGTTATTTATTTAAAAAATATTTAAATATAAGATCGAGAAAATTACCAAATACCAATTATCAATTTTTTAATCAGCAAAAAAGGAGAAAGACGCCATGTTTCGTTCAAAAATAGTAGGGCAAGATTCGTTCAACCAAGCGATGGCAGTAACGCCTTCCAACGTTAATTCTGACATGGGGCATTTTTCAATTGGCGCCTTTAATTTAATAACGCCGATATTTGAAGATGTGCCCCTGCCCCCAAAGCACTTGTGGATTAGGGCAAAGGTTCATTTTGAACTGTGCGCAGATACGCCTGTGTTTCAGGGGACGAATAGTTTTATTTGGTCCGGCCAGGGTCGGTGCCAAGCGGTGAAACTTGAAAGTGCGCAAATTTTATACGCCCAAAAAGACTATGAAATTGATAAATGCTGGACCCTATCAAAAGAACAGAAAACCTATGAACACCGCTTTGCCGTGGTACCCACTTTATGTGGGAATGATACAGGTATTCATTTGTGGCCATGTGGTGCATCTGTGGGAAATATTTTGGAAATTGAACAATTATTTGCACAAGTTGCTAGCGATGAAAGTGCTGTTTTTGTAAACAGTTTAAGCACGTGGAAAAAACATTTAGTGGATGGTGATGAGGTTGTTTTTGAACCTCCGTTGGTGAATACACCATCTTTAATTAGCGCACTTAATACCGGCAAATTTTCATGGTTGATAGAACAGCAAGGCATGCAGTTTTGCTTTTCTAGCTGCCGGGCTGAAGCGACTGATAGTTTAGATTTCATCGACATTTTATGTGAAAGGAACGACCTATGATTACCTACCGACTTGAAAAAGGAGTGCCCCTAAGCATTTTAGAAATTGATACAAATTTTCGTGAACTTGAACAGCGAATAAGTACGATGGAAGATCAGCCAATTACACCTGCACTTGCAATTGAACAACAAGAAGATGTGCTGGTTTTTAAAGTAGATGACGAGGTGATTTCGCACGTTGTGCTGCCAAAATTTCAACCACTTTTAAAAGGAGAATGGAAGAAAGATACAACCTACCAAAGGGGGACTTGGGTGCATTTTAACCAAGCACTTTATGGATGCCAGATTTTGCACACCAGCGGTGAAACTTTTGAACCAAAATTTTGGACCTTAATTTTTGATGGAGGAAGAACTGATGCTTAAAATTCATGAACGGGATTTGGATATTTTGGCACGCACCATTTATGGGGAAGCACGGGGAGAGTTGAATCATCCTGCAGGGGGAATGCAAAGTTTGCAAGCCGTTGGTTGGGTAATTAAGAACCGCGCAAAGATGGTGCAATTTAGCCCGTATATTCACAAGGTTTGTATGCAGCCATGGCAATTTTCCTGTTGGAATATGAATGACCCAAATAGAAAATCACTATTGGAAACAAGCTTTGAGGACAAGGTGTATAGGGCATGTTTTCTGGCGGCAACCCAGGTGCTGTTTGATAGCACTATTGATTGCACTAAGGGCGCGAATCATTACCACAACACCAGAATTACGGCGCCTTATTGGGCCAAGGGACAAACGCCCACCACAACAATTGGCCACCATATATTTTATAAACTGTAAGGAACAATATGGCATTTCCATTAATTGCAGCGGCTTTGGGGCTGGCTGAATTTGCCCCCGTTATTGCCCGGTGGATGGGCGGTGATAATGCAGAATCTGTGGCGCATCAGGTTGTAGATATTGCAAAACACGTGACAGGTTATGCTGACCCAGTAGAGGCATCAAAAGCATTGGCTGAAAATTCACTGCTTATTGCGGAATTTCAAAAAGAAGTGATTAAAATTGAAGCCGAGCTTGAATTGAAATTAATGGCAGATCGGCAAAGTGCCCGTGAACGCGACATTGCCATTGCCCAAGCGGGACGGCGCAATGTGCGGGCCGATGTGATGGTGCTAAGTGCCGCAGTTGGATTGGTTGCTTGTTTGTGGACTTTAACCAGTTATGCAGGAAAATTGCCCGGGGAAGCTGTTGGGATTATTTCAACAATTGCCGGTATTTTTGGTTCGTGTTTGAAAGATGCGTACACTTTTGAATTTGGTTCATCTAGGGGCAGCCGCGAGAAGGATTCTTTGGCAGCATTTATAAGGCGTGAGTAGAAATTTATTGTAATATTATTGCGGTTAATTTATAAATGTTCAGCTATTTATTGTGTTGTTTTACAAAAGTAAACATATTCAAATGGCAAGTTATTGCACAAAAAAGGTAAGTGAAAATTATGAAATTAAACATTAAATTAGTGTACGTAGCTTTGCTAGTTGCTGGCGCAACGAGTGGCTGGACAATGGAAGACAGCGATAAACCAGAGCAAACTATAACGTCAGCTCGAACAGCAAATGCAAAATCTGTAATAAATCCAATTGCAGCCAAAGTAAGAGATGTTATTTTCAGAAGACATCCTGGAAGCCACCTATTGCAAGAAAAAATAGCGTTTCAAAGACGGTATCCAAAAGAATGCAAATTAATTGATCATGACTATTTTGATAGGGGCTTTAACATGTCTTTTCTTGATCCCTTTTTTGTACTAGCAATGAACTTTACAGAGCAATTGATAAGTAGAAACCTTGGCCGCGCAATTATAGTGTGCGATTTTGGTTGCGGGATAGGACACACATCAATTTTACTAGGACTTTTAGGCAGCAGAGAACAAATTCATGTCCTTGGCATTGAAAATGGAATGAAAGCAGATGAGTTTGAAGAAACAAAGGCGTTTCATGCTTATGCAGAGAGATTACACGGACAACTAGGCTTTGTTGGTGGTTTGCCTGTGCGGTTAAAAACAGATGTAGAAGCAACAACCCTGCAAGGCTACTCAACTTATGCACCCAGCAATGTGTTTGATGTAAATTTTATGGGCAATTTTTTGCATATGTTTGACCCCAAAGCCGCAAAAAAGCTGGTAGAAGAGCATGCACATCGCATGTTACGTCCTGGAAGAATGGTGCTTGCTTCCGTTGATGGAATATGTGCGGCTGGCAATAACATTGAAAAAGCTAAGGAAGTATATTTGCAAGCAAAACAGGAAGGTAAAAAGTTTCCTTCCGTGATTAATATATTGGACCTCGCAATAGGAACTGTTAACAAACTAGATTTTTGATCAAAGCGAGCGCTATGAAAGAATTGAAAGTAACAGCCACATTCAAGTTTGAAGTGCAACGGGACCTAAATTTTTATTAAAAATCTCTAG
>JBAXJB010000061.1:0-4888 GCA_037138055.1 Alphaproteobacteria bacterium
GACCATGCCATGGGCACACGGTAAAGGAAGCAGGTGGTGCGGGATGTGCTGAGACCAGAGCCATTCCTCTTGGGAACTGGACTTATTTTTTGAAGATGTCAGCAATGTTGATGAAGCAGTAAGCAGATCGGCATTGGAATTGGAGACATCTATGCGTACAAGAGTCTCGGGGGAGGGGATGAAAACATCGTCTTCAATCAGCCAATAGTGGGAAAATGGATAATTGCTTTGGTGGATAACATGGAGAGCTTTATCCCAGGCGCTGACCGGTAGGGGCTTTCGAATGGCTGGATTGACACCAAGAAAACCCGAAACGATGGAGGCCTCATCGGAAATCGAAAGGATCTCTAAACCAGGTACGCTGGGGACTTGCCAAGTAAAATCATCTACAACCACCTTAACAGTATAACCATAACTTTCAAACTGGCCATAAAAAGCAAGCTGGGCATCAGCAGGCTGATGACAGAGAAAAAGGATACAAATACCTGACACATAGGAGTGTCCGGAGGGACTTAAAGGCCGAGTTTCCACCAGAGAATGGCGAGGTAGTTGTAGAGATGCTCTCCTAGGTACTTTTTGGCCTGGAAGCGCCAGCGCATGTAGGGCTGGGGAGGGGCAAAGGTAGGGTCATCACCCTGTTCTAGCTTGAAACAGGCCTTGTCAAGCTTGCCATGACGGTATAGGTGGTGCACAACCGTAGTATGCCGCACGGGAACATGAAATCTTTTCAAATGGGTTGCAAGCAGGGTTTCGGGATGGATGAAGAGGCCCTCGTTCAAGTAATCAGCAAAGCAAAGAAAACGGTTGCAGTACACGTCCATAACCTCAGGGCTTGCAAAGGCAAAGCGATCGTTGTATCCGCGCCAGCTGTCGTGGGCCGGAAGGTAGAGACACGAGCGATCAATCGTCTCCAAAGGTTCAAGAGGAAAGATGTAAAGGTTATCAAAACGTAGGCGAAATACAAGATCAAAGCTGAAGCCGTGGGCAGCAGCGAACTGGTGTTGGAGTTGGTTGGCGAGATGAATGCTTCTGAGTTGGCGTACATAGCCAAGGAGGGGATCGGATCTGTTCCAAGGCCGGGCTTCAACGTCGTGAGATAGTGGAAGAGCGAGTAGAAAATCAAAAGTTTCGGGTTCAGAATCTTCTACCAAGACGTCCGAGAAGTTGAGGCCCGACGTGAATGGCTGGAAACTGCATGCTGGGGTATGACAAAAGAAGTAGACATCATGCGTCCACAAACGAGACAAGACATGCTTTCTTAGACTAGGCAGGGTTGAGACAAAGTCACGAACCTGACCAGAGATACATATAGCCAATCTCATGATTCACAAAAAGAAAGGAAGGTCTTCCTGAAAAGTTACAGGTAAGATTCAATACATGAAACAAAAGCCTGCTCATGCCATCTACTCCGCTGGGGGGGAGAAAAAACATGATCTAAATCAGAGCCAATAAGCGCAACGAGCTCGGATACAGAATTATAGATATGAATCCCTTGACAACCTACGTAACCTCTAGCTGCGGTAAAATTGGACAAAATAGGGACACCAGACAGCAAAAGCTCGGGAATCTTGGTCAAAGATCCACTACCATAATCTTGGTAGACAATTACTGAATGACAATCAACCAAGAGATCGGTTAGCTCCTGATTACTGATCGATCCATAGATATTAAAGTGAACAGGATTAACTTCGCCGACCAAGCGCTCAGTTCCATAACCAGCAATATTCGCTTTGAAGGATGTATTAGAATTGAGATGAGAGCTTAGGACCTTGGTTAGATTAGAAATACCCTGCCAGGTTGGCGGATTATTGGTCGTTCCCAAGATCAGTGGCAATCTTGGATTAACAACGGATTGAGCTTGGGCTCTACGCGCGGCAATACCGAGGCACCAGTCTTCAATTAAACTTGGAGGCCAATATGGAAGGAGTTGAGAGGGAAGACCTAAATTATCAAGTAGCCATTGATCATAGGTCGAAATTGCAAATATTTCCGAAGCCCTTTGAAGGCATGAGATTTCAGAGGCGAGATTCGTTAAGATCTGTTGTCTTTGTTGATATGGTGGAATAGATCCAGCAAAACATTCAATGTTATGGGGCAGAGCGATAATAGGTACAGGTTCGGGAATCAGTTTCAACTGGGCCGAGTCACCTGTGGACTCCCAAAGATAAGGAAGGGGGTGAGTCTTAACGTCACAAATATTAAAAAGCTGAACAAGATTTCGATTTAATGCCCAGTTATTAACAGAGCTCCAGCCATAAAAACCAGATTGAGAAAAAGAAGCTGGAAAGCCCTTAAGATACTCAAGCAGGCGAAAGAGAGGCGGCGAAAAAGTATAGATATCCTGTATTGGTTTTGCAAAAATTTTTGCTGCAGACAAGAGTTCTATGACTTGCAAAGACCTTCTATTTCCACCATGTCCATGCGACAAGGGTTCAAAAGAGGAGGAGCGGATAAGGGTTTTCAACTAAGGAGAAAAGAGAAGAAGCGGAACAGGGTAGAAACATCTACAAGGACAATATTTGAGCATTAACCTGTCGCAGCCTAATTGAAAGAAACTTTTCAGCTAAAATCATTAATGCCTTGTTCCTAATAATTTTGGAATCAACAGTAGAGTCCACGGAGCCACGCAACTGATTCCAACCACCAGCATAACCATCAAATAGCCATGAGAGTATATGGTTCTCTAGGTGAGGATCTATGGCTTCTGTAAAAAGACTTCTACCACTGGTGTTTTTCTTAACTAAATGGGCAACATTGTCAACGTAATCAACCTTGAATTTTAATAGTTTTATAATTTCGCAATCAAGAGCAAACAAGCCGGAAGAAATCCACGGTGACGCATTATAACCACTAATACTCATGCTTAAATTATTTAGTGGTGAAGAATGGACAAGCCCAAGTGCACAACCAGATCTCTTTCGACTCATGAGAGCCCGAAGCTTATTGAGATGAGCAGCATGGAGGTGACCATTAGGTCTTGCGATTGTGTCATTGACAAAGACAAAGTAGTCGGCAACAACATCAAGGTGAAGAAGGTAATAGGCAAGTCCTTCCTGCCAAGCAGAAAACTCATGATGAAGGTTTGAGCCTTTGATGACAATCCATCCAGACTGGATATAGGGCATTAGAGCGAAGAGAACATCAGGATTATTGGCAACAACTATCTTGACCACATTCGCGAAAGACGCAGAAAACAAATCAAGCATGCCCATGGTGATCAAAGAATGATCTACATAGAATGCCGCAAACACGACACAGATTGACGAAGACCGTAAATTAAAGATCACTGGAAATTTAGAATCAAAAAAAGTAAGAGACAAGAAAGAAGCAGGAGGATATACGTGGAACAAAGAAAACGGAAAAGTAGATTAGCTGATATAGGCGAAAAAAGGGGGGGGGTACGTACAAGTGGGCGCAGAAGTCAGTGCATCATGAGTGCACTTAACCATAAACAACATACAATGGGACTTTGGGGCGAACCAAAAAACACAATAGATACGCAACTACTAGCAACTAAAAAATCAGATTGAGTGATTGTCATATACAGCCATCAAGCTTGGTAGTGACGATAGGATTAGATACTTCGTTCTCAATCCCAAGAATAATGCCGGCACGTAATTATAGTGAGGAGCAAGAGCGACAGTTAGAGGCGACTAAACGTGAGGAGCAAGAATGCTGGTTAGGCCATGCTGGTGCCGGCTTTGTCGCAACTGCTCTCAACTCTTGCCACAGCTTTTAACAAATCCCGTTCAGAGCGCATTCCTACAGGCCCCGCCACAAAGACGTAACCCCAAAAGGCAGGGTTACCAAAAGTGGTAGCAGCTGTAAATAGTGATCCTAGGCATCCCGCTCGGCTGCGATAGCAGCAGAGGCCTGGAGTGATATGACAAGCGGTGTCACCTGGCGTGTAGTGCAGTTCGTTGGCCAAAAACTGGGACACAGAGATGCTGGTGCCAGCGTAAATTTCCGGGATTCACCATTCGTCAACGCACCAGTAGCCAGGATGGCCTAAATGAGAAATGAAGAGCCAAGGCAAATCTTTCCGGCCATTGAGGGAAGTTGCGATGTAGTTCACATGAAGACGCTTGGGCAAGTACAGATCACCATGCACCTGATTGGGAAAAGAAGGTTTTGGCTGGCGTCAGCCACCAATGAGTCACATTGGAGCAATAAATATAGTGCATTGCAGAACTAACCTAAAGATGTAAGACAAAAAATTAATTCTGGTTGCCAGACCTGAAAAGCGATAGCAAAAATCTTGCAAGCCATCACAAGAAAGTTAAAGGCTTAAATATAAACTAGCCTTGAAATATAAACGCTCAATTCTCGATGGGTAGGCAAAAACAGATATTCAAGCATCGGACATAAAGAGATACTAAGTGCAGGGAAAGGAGTGATTCACAATAGCAAAAATGTACTTCGTACAAAAATGATACAACAGAAGGGGCTTGGGGTAAAAATGATGCTATTTAAGAAATTTCAAGACCAAACGGCTCATCAAATGACGAAATTTTTGAAAATATACATTTGCGGAGTAACGCGAGAATAAACTTGACATTTTGGATGACGATTGAACTCTAGAAAAGTTTTCTGCGGTTAACGATCGAATCGAGGCAGCAACAGTGGAAAAATGGAGAACTGGAAGAGATGGATAATATTGACCGACTAAGGGGTTTGCTAAGCAAGATACAGGAAAAACAACAATTTTGCGGACATCAGGCAAAGGCTGACTCACACCATCAAAACTCCTAGAAAAATTTTCAGGAAAAATTGCCGCGACGTCAAGACCATGACTAGCTGCTAGAAACGTATAGATTCGTTCAATAGCATGCAGCACCGTACCATCATCATCAATTGGCTCAGGAGGTAGGGTTAAGCGTTCAAGGAA
>JBAXJB010000062.1:0-4574 GCA_037138055.1 Alphaproteobacteria bacterium
AAGAACACGCTCACCAAGTTGTAGCAGTTGAACCTGCACATGAAGAGCATCGTGCGCATGCAGAAGAACACGCTCACCAAGTTGTAGCAGTTGAACCTGCACATGAAGAGCATCGTGCACATGTGGAAGAACACGCTCACCAAGTTGTAGCAGTTGAACCTGCACATGAACCTGCACATGAAGAGCATCGTGCGCATGCAGAAGAACACGCTCACCAAGTTGTAGCAGTTGAACCTGCACATGAAGAGCATCGTGCACATGTGGAAGAACACGCGCATCGAGATGTGGCAGCTGAGCATAACCATGATGCTGCAAATAGGTCTCATGAGCATTCTCAAGCTCACGTGGTTTCTGCTTTGGCATCTCCATCGTTGTCTGATCATTTGGGAAATTTATTTAGTGCAAATCGTGTGCATTCTGAGGAGCATGTTCATGCTGAAAGAGTGCACAGTAATGAGCACTTACATCAAGAACGCACTCATCATTAGGCATATTCAATATGAAAGCCGCCTTAAAAAAGCGGCTTTTCTTTGATTTGATTCTTGAGTTGTCTTGGAATATATATCCATTTTTCAATGCCTTGATCTAAAGCTTGTATCATTAGCGATTTACCGTACGCAGTATCTTTCTCATGAGCATGGTAAATTCCCTTAAGCCATAGCGCAAAAGGGTCTTTTGCATTTCTTGCAAGCATTGTCTTGATAAAGTCTTTTGCTGTATCTGCTTGTTGATTTTCAATAAGCTCTTTTACGTAAGGCACTAATAAATCACTGCGTCTCGGTGCTTTTTGCAGAATAGCATGCGCAATATTTTCCCGCAGGTTTCTTTTTTTATTATCCGACCCCTGAAAAAATTGCATTCCATGAAGCATTGCTACATCAAGGATCAAGGGGCTATTTTTTGCATCATAGACACGAAAGGCCATATTAAGCTCAGTGACAATTGCGTTGGACGGTGTTCGGTTTACTTTCTTTAATGTGTTTAAAACAAAGTGCCCAAGGTGAAATCCTTGATAATTGTAGGTGCTTTTTACTGCTTCATCAGTCGGTAATTTTTTATTGTGCGCAAATCTGTAAAATAAAGACTTTGGATTTGCAGGATATAACACTGCTGTTTGCCAATAAGTAACTGCTCCATGTGCACAAAGCACAGTTGAAATGCATAACCATAAAATAAGCAAGGGTGTTTTGGTAACGCAGATTTTGTCTTGATTTAAGGTTGATAATCCCAACACAAAAAATGGCCATACACATATTAAAGTAAACCATGTAGAGGTTAAGCAGCCAAAAAGAACAGAAAATAAGAGCACATTAAATGAATGTTTTGCAGAATTTTGCTGGGAGAATGGCGATAAAACTAACATTACGTAAAAAATTAATCCGATTAATCCAATGCTAAACAAAGCTTCAGCACCTAAGTGCATGCAATGAAAATCGAGTCGTTCTATGCCATCCCAGCTAGGATTCCAAGAATGATTCTTAAAAAATGCTACTGGCAGCGAGGTTATTGTTTTTTGAAGATTTTCGAAATAATACCCCCAACCATGACCAAACAGTAAACTTAAGGGTTCATCTTGCCAAGTTATAACATAGCTTTGAATGGCGAGTTTTCTAGACTCCAGAGTTGAAAAGTTCGGCCAATTACCTAGGGTGTAGATGGCTACTAAGCTTGCTAAAGGTGTGCTAGCGCACAAGTATTTTTGCAGGCAGCGTTCATGTTTAGTTTTTCTGGTTATCAACCAAAAACATGCTACGACAAAAACGGCCACCCATGCTGTTTTATTATGTGACATAAACAAGAGAAAGCTACTTAATAACACAAGAATTACGTATTTTATTTTATTGGTAGCAAGTGTGCTGATTGTGTATATTCCCAAAGCAATTGGGGCTAAAAATGCGCCAAAAACATAAGGTAGCCAATTAGGGTTAATGTTTAAGCCATGTTTGGGGTGATGCAAAAAAACCAAAAACCCTGCGGTAGCTCCAGCAAATATTGCAGACCAATGAATTATTTTTTTGGAAGTGTTATCTAAGCCAAAAGAAAGAATAGATAGTCCACAAAATAAAATGGTTCCTTCTCCTAACAGAGGGGGTCCGAAGTGGTGTACAGTTGGATTTTTTACCCATAAAGTGCTAATCAATGAAAGCAACGCTAAACCAGTAAAAATGAGTGTATGTTTCGAAAAAAACAATTCTTTTTTTGCTGCAAGCAAAACAATTAAACACGAACCAATTAGAAAAAATATTATGTGAGCAGCAACCAGAGGGCATTCTGAATCAACCCAAATACCAATTCTAAATGGCGGCAGCGCTGCTACAAACAGCCAGAAACCGATAGCTATTGCAATAGATAAAAAATTTTCAAATATATTTTTAAATTTTATATTTTTTATGACCGCGCCTTTTTAAAATTTTTATATCTATAAGTTTTACCTATTTTTAGTTTTTAGGTAAGTTTTGAGTGGTGAAAAATTAAAAATCAATTTTTACAAGGCAGAACCGTGCTTAAAAGACAACGGTTGGTTAAAATAATAGCGTATTCATAAAATGTGTTGCAGGAAAATTCTGAATTGTTTGTTACATTGATTCTGTTAAGTCATAGTTTCGTATCCCGTGGGCAAGTTTTGCGCGCTTTTTTTGTTTTCTGTTGCCACTCTTTTGGGCGAGCCAAATTATTCCTCTTCGGAACAAGAACAGGTCGTTAAATTAGTCGATCAAGCAAGCAACAAAGAGCCTGCTGCTTCTGATGTGGAGGCTGTAGAACAGCAAAAATCTGTGGAAGAAATTTCTCCAAAAGCAGCGCCTGTCAAGCCAGATGAGCCCCAATCTTTTAAGCTCATGCCACATAAAGCAATTTATGATATTCAACTTCATCCACGTAAAAAGTCAAATGATCCAACGGTTAGTAAGGTCACTGGCCAAAGTTCGATTGAGATTATTAAAACAAAAGAAGGTTGGGTTTATAGACAGAATTTAGAAGTGCAAATTCATTACCATGATGGGACAACAACAACCATTGAACGAAATATTGCTTCGTGGGAATCTCTTACTGAAGTATCTTTTCACATCGAAAATTTTCGTGATGGTGCATCAGAATCTCTTTTGCAAGGTGGAGCTGAGGTGACGGAAGAAGGAGGCTGGCGAGTTTATTTTCAAAAACCAGAAATGGATGGTTTCATGACAAATCAGCAGCTTGTATTTCCGATTGGTCATCTAGAAAAAATACTGGAAACTATTGAAAAAGGGAAAAATATTTTATCTGATCAAATTGTTTTTGATGCTGCTTATGAAGTACACGACCCTGTGCGAATTAATACTGTGATTACGCCATTAAAAGATAAAAGGGTATCTTTGAAAGATAATTCTCTTTTGCCTTCAAGTAAAATATGGCGCCTGCAAGAAGCATTGTATGATCTTGAGTCAGCTGATCCAGTTCCTGATTATGAAGAAAGCAATGTTGATCTATTTTCCACAGGTGTAATAAGTACGAAAGAAATAACTTGGGGTGAGGGTATCACCGTTGTGATGAACCTCAAAGAACTAACGGTTTATCAGTGATGGTACCATCAAAACTAATGGTTGGTGATGAAATCCGAGTGATTGCCCCATCACGCAGTTTGGGAATTATATCTGAAGAAAACATCAAATATGCTTTGCAAGCTCTTAAAGCAATTGGCTTACATGTAACTTTCGGTAATCATGTGTCAGAAATAGACATGTTTATGTCATCATCTGCAGAATCACGTCTTGATGATTTGCATGCAGCATTCGCTGATTCAAAAGTAAAAGGCATTTTAACGGTGCTTGGTGGATATAATTCAAATCAGTTATTGGATTATATTGATTATGATTTGATAGCTAAAAATCCGAAAATCTTATGCGGATTTTCTGATATTACAGTCTTATCAAATGCTATATATGCAAAAACCGGACTAGTGAGTTATTCAGGGCCACATTTCAGCACTTTTGCTATGCAAAAAGGGTTTGAGTACACTTTGGAATATTTTAAAAAAGCATTGTTTAACAGTGAAGAAATTTCAGTAATTTCTTCAAAAGAATGGTCATCAGATGATGCCTGGTATTTAGATCAGGAAAACCGAACTTTCTATGAGAATCCTGGAATAAAAGTGATTAATCCAGGAGCAGCTGCTGGTAAAACACTTGGTGGAAATCTTGGAACTTTTCAGCTATTGCGTGACACTCCATACATGTCATCTTTAGAAGGATCTGTATTATTTCTAGAGGAGGTTACAAATTTTTCTGGCGATACAAATGTCTTTGAATTCGAACGAAATCTTCAATCATTAACCCAATCTCCTGATTTTGATGGTGTTCAGGCTATTGTATTTGGCAGGTTCGAAACAAGTTTTAAAATGACCATGGAAAAGCTTCGCTACATTATTGAAACAAAGCCAAAGCTTAAAAACATTCCTATTATTTGTGGAGCAGATTTTGGTCATTCAACACCCATTATCACGTTTCCTATTGGTGGCTGGTGTAGTCTAAGTGCAAATCTTAATGGAACCCTCTGCAAAATTTCAGACTAGATAAGTATTTTGGTTTATTTGAAGGATA
>JBAXJB010000063.1:0-4474 GCA_037138055.1 Alphaproteobacteria bacterium
AGAAAATAAAGATATTTGAAACCACGCCAATTGAAGCAGTGAGCGAACTCAATATAGATGTATCTTTTAGTCGAGAAACGCAAAGGGCCACTGTTACATGGAACAGAGAAGGAGTATTTTGCTGTTTCCCTGGAAAAGAGAAAATAAAGATATTTGAAACCACGCCAATTGAAGCAGTGAGCGAACTCAATATTGCTAAGCCAGCAATTCCTAGAAAACGACCGAGCACTACGCCACTTGTACAACCAGTAAGTGCACATGAACAAGCTGCTTGCTTGCCAACCGAGAGAAGCGTTTTTGAACAACCACCCGTCGTCGTACCTAAACCACAAACACCTTTTCCTGTTGCCAGACAAATAAATAGGTCACAACCACACAAAAAAGCAATGCCCACAGCGATAGGCGCAAACACCCAACAACAAAGAGTAGCCATGTCAGTAATAGATGCACGCAATATGTTATATTCCGGATTTGCTCAATTTACAGAAATTGCACAAAATCACTACATTGCACTAGATCAGTCAAACCAAATAATTAGAGATCTTATGCAGTATGGTCCTGCAAGATTTGAACCAAGAATTGATAGTAACAGCACCCTATTCCTGGCAGTTATATGGGGACAATCAGAGAAGTACTATAAAATTACCTATAATGGCCAAAGGTAAATTATGTAGCGAACACTTCTTTGATAATTTCCAAAGCGTAATCAACTTCGCTTTTGGTAATCATTAATGGTGGGGCGAACCGCACAACTGTGTGATGAGTTTCTTTTGAAAGAATGCCTTTTTTCATTAAAGATTCGCAAACTTCGCGCCCTGTTTTTTGAGACGGGTCAAGATCAACACCAATCCATAAGCCACGACCGCGCACCGATTTTATAGAAGGCGCCGGTAAATTTTTTAATTGTTCCAAAAAGTACGACCCTAAGGTTTCACTATTTTGCAGGTATTTATCGCGTTCCATAATATCAAGGGCTTTATGGGCAATGGCGCATGCTAGTGGATTCCCGCCAAATGTTGAACCATGGCTTCCGGGGTTAAAAACATCCAGAACATCAGCACGACCTACTAGTGCAGATACAGGGTATAATCCGCCGCCCAAAGCTTTACCTAGGGTAACCGCATCGGGTTTTACGTCTTCATGTTCTGACGCAAGCCATGTTCCGGTACGGCCCAAACCTGATTGGATTTCATCGCAAATTAACAATACATTTTCAGCTTTGCAAAGCTGTTCAAGTTTTTTAAGCCAACCCTTAGGCGGGATCACAATGCCGGCTTCCCCTTGAATAGGTTCCACCAAAACAGCACAAGTGTTTTTATTAATAAGCTTTTGCACCGATTCAATATCACCATAGGTGGCAATATGAAAGCCAGGTAAATAGGGGCCAAACTGGTGACGGTAGTCATCATCCGATGAAAAACTAATAATACCGGTTGTGCGTCCATGGAAATTGTTATCAAAAACAATAATTTCTGCCTGATTATCAGGGATGCCTTTTTTTGAATAGCCCCAACGACGTGCCGCTTTAATGGCTGTTTCTATGGCTTCGGCGCCAGTATTCATAAGCAATGCTTTGTCGTAGCCCAAAAGCGAACATAGTCTTTCTAATAGCAAAGGCATTTTGTCACTAAAAAACGCCCTGGAACACATGGCAAGGGTTTGCGCTTGTTCATGCATGGCTTGAACTAATTCAGGATGACAATGCCCATGAGAAACGGCCGAATAAGCCGACATCATATCAAGGTATTTTCGGCCATTAGTATCCCACAACCACACACCACTACCCTTGTTCAGCACAACTGGTAATGGATGATAGTTTTGCGCACCAAAACGTGCATCAAGATTTTTTATATGGTGTTCCATGAATCCCCCCTTATTTCGTTTAAGGTTATCATGAAACACCCCTTCTGTTTAGATGATCATCAAATTCCAGCTGGAATAGTAGGCCTTACACCTTCTGGAAAAAATCCAAACACTGCTTTTAACAAGCTAGCTGTATCAGTGATATCGAACATGTTAACGATTTGTTCTCTGGTTCCAAGACCGGCCTTATATAATGGCCTTCCAATAGCGTCAACTAACAAGCGCCCTTGTCCACGCCTAGAGTTTTCAACAAGCTGATATAATCTATTTAAATTTTCATCTGAAAATAGACTTGTTAAGGTACAACTTATCGTCCCAACAGACGTTGCCATTGGTGATGACATAGTAGAAGCAACCATAAGCGCTACTAGATTTGAAAGATCTGGCAACACGTCACCATCTTTAGCTGCCGCTACTAGCACATCATTTACAACGCGGTACAATTGCTGACCTGTACGTGGTTCAACACTCATAACAGAACGTCCAACTCTAAATGCTAATAGTGATTCATAGTTGGAAAGTTCTGCGGCTGTGAAAACAAGAGCTGCACCTGCTGCTGCAGGCATTCCTGCTTCACGAATTGCAGGTTCAATTGCTGCAATTAAAGTTGAAATATCAATAATATCGCGAACATCTGCCGCTGGTTTTCTTTCTGTTGCAACGCCAGAACCAGAACCAGAACTAGCACCAACTTCAAATAGCTCTCGACCAAAACAATCTCTGGCGATTCTTCCCTGAGATACTCTATAGTTTTTTGCTAACGTTAAAAAAGCATTCCATTTTTGATCAGCAACAAGCGCACTAAGCACTGAGCTTCTGGTTGTAGCTTGAGGAAGATTAGATGAGCTAGAAGAGCCAGTACTTGCTAAATAACCCCCCATAATTGCACCCGCATTAAAAGGGGTAGTCTCTGTTGTAAATGTAATATCAGCATCACAAGCAGCTTGAACAAGCTCATTTCTGTGATTAAGGCGGTGTAGAGGCCGATCGGTTTGCGGGTCTTTCCAAACATTTCCTCTTACTACCCTAAAATTCATTAAAGTTTCAACAGTGTCAATTTCACCCACTGAAGGTGCTGCCGCTCCGTACAATGAAGCTAAAATTGGTAATAGTATAAATAAGGTACGCATAAAACTCTCGGTAAAGGTTGTTAATAACCAAAGAATATATCCAGATAGTTAAATATAAGTAAAATATTTATTTATTATTTATTAAAACTAAAAATAAATTTATTTCTTTTTTTATTTAAATTAACGGTGTTTGACAAAAACCTTGCTGTGACTGCTGTTTTTTTCTAGAGTCAGCCAATATAAAGAGAAAAAATAAGGACTAAAAATGTTTTCACTTCAAGGATTTAATGCATTAGTAACAGGTGCAAGCGGCGGTATTGGTAGCGCAATTGCGATTAGCCTTGCAAAACAAGGTGCAACAATTGTGCTTAGCGGTACACGCGCGGAAGCGTTGCAAGAAACGGCCAATGATATAAAAAAAATTGGCGGCATATCACACACGGTACTTTGCAATTTGTCTGACCCGCAATCGGTAGAAGAGTTATTTCCCAAAGCAGAAGCGCTATGTGAAAAAATTGATATTGTTGTAAACAACGCTGGCATTACCCGTGATGGCTTGGCCATGCGCATGAAAGACGAAGACTGGCAAGCAGTGATTGATGTGAATTTGACATCAAGTTTTCGCATATGCCGCGCGGCATTGAAGGCAATGATGCGCAGACGTTATGGCCGCATTATTAACATTTCATCTATTGTTGGCACAATGGGCAATGCCGGACAGGCTAATTATTGCGCATCTAAAGCTGGGTTGATTGGCATGTCAAAAGCGTTCGCGCAAGAAGCGGCTTCTAGGGGCATAACTGTGAATTGTATTGCCCCTGGTTTTATTGAATCACCAATGACCAATGATTTGCCAGAAGCAGTGCGCACCAAAATGCTGGGGAACATTCCAGCTGGTGCCTATGGTAAACCGAGCGATGTTGCAGCTACGGTGGCATTTTTAGCAAGTGCTGAGTCTAGCTATATTACCGGGCAAACGTTGCATGTTAATGGCGGCATGATAATGGTTTAGAAGGGTGATGGTATAGGACTGGATCATTACGTCGCTTGCGCTCCTCATGAAGACGAGGGCGGTCGTCATCCTGAGCCCTCTCCGGAGGGCGTCGGGATCCAGTGAATAATATCCGCTTTATTAGGCTGGCTCTCTAATCCAGTTCATATTTTTAGCATGCTCTAAAACACCCCTAAAATTGTGGAACGGCTCACTATATCCTTTTTTGCAAAATTCTATATTGAGCAATTTATTACTCGTTAATGGAATTAATAAAAATTTAACGATTGCTCTGTTATGATTTTCCTAACTGTTGATATAAAGAGCTTTAAAATGAAAACATTGTTTTTACTGATTTTATTCGTTACCCAAGCGTTTGGAGCTGCGGTTGTTGATCCCAAACAGCAACGTTTCACTGAGCTTACAGCAGTACTAAACCAGAATTTTGACGACCAGACCCTAGATTCCTTAATTCCTTACCAACCAGCTAGTTATCAAGAACTTACAAGCTTGAATTTAGATAGTTTTGATGAACCTACATGGCAAACGA
>JBAXJB010000064.1:0-4316 GCA_037138055.1 Alphaproteobacteria bacterium
AGCATGGACCAGCGCTGTTTGTGTTTTAGCCATTGCTAAACCAGCAGATAAGGCAGCTTCTGAAAGCTGTTCACGAAACTCTAGATTACCTAAATCATCTTGAATGAGTGGCAAGTAACGACAGATTTTTTTAGCTGCAAATATCGCAAGGTTGGTTGTTTCTTGTGTTCTATTTGTATTCCAAATCGCCTCTAGAGCATGTGAAAGAGCATCGATTGCAGAATCTCGCGAAATGATCCACGGAGCCCCAAGGCATAGGCAAGGATCAACGATCGCTACATCAGCAAAAATCTTAGATCCAAAAAAAGAATGCTTTCGGTGTTTTGTGAAATCCCAAATGGTTGCAGTTGGCGTGACCTCACTGCCCGTTCCAGCTGTTGTTGGAGCGAGTATTAAAGGTATTTTAAGATGAGATTCATCATCTATTGATACATCTAGATGTTTGCTCAACCAAGCAGCCCTATCCGGCTTATAACGCAGTACTTTTGCTGCATCCATAACACTACCGCCACCGATTCCCACTAATGCTGAGTTTTTTAAATCAGCTCGAGTCCAAAAATCGTGCTGAAGTTCTTGAATGCTCGTAATATCTGGCATCCCCTTTTCGTAAATAGTTTCAGAAAGAATCCTACCGCGTAAAGACGATCGTATTTTTTTTAACTCTTCGTTAGAAATTTCTGGAATTCGTAGGATATGAAATCCACAGTCAGGGTATAAATTACCCAGCTCTAAAATTGATCCGGTACCGAAATAAATACTGGGTTTAGACATTGTTTAACTTGCAAGCTTCCTTAAATAGGAAGAAATCAAATCGATGATAGTTACAGTTGCAATCAAAATGATGAGCACTGCGCAAGTTTGAGAGTATTGAAAGCCGCGAATCACTTCATACAAAATGACTCCAATTCCGCCAGCCCCTACCATTCCAACGACAGACGCAGAGCGAACATTGGACTCAAAGCGATAAAGGGAATAAGAGACCCACAAGGGCATTACCTGAGGCAAAATTCCATACACAATTTCAGCCATCGGATGGGCACCCGTTGCCCTAATTCCTTCTATAGGCCTGGGGTCTACCGCTTCTACCGCTTCTGAAAATAGTTTAGCCAATGTTCCAGTCGTATGGACAAATAATGCAAGAACTCCCGCGAAAGGCCCCAAACCAACCGCCACAATAAACAACATTGCAAAGACCATCTCATTGATGGCACGTAATGCATCCATGAGACGACGCACAGGCTGGTATACCCATGGACTAACCACATTAGATGCGCATAGTAAGCCCAGAGGTATAGCAGCTAAGATTGCCAGTAAAGTTCCCCAAATGGCGATTTGGACTGTTACCAGCATCTCACTCACATAGAGCTTCCAGTCCTTAAAATTGGGAGGGAAAAAATCAGCTGCATATTTACTCATATTCCCAGAATCTTTAATCAGATCCAGTGGACGCATTTCTGCGCCCTGCCAAGCCCAAGCCAGCACTAAAAAGAACAGGGCCCACCCTAAGTAATAGGAGAGGCCATGTCTTTCTTCAAAAGCGCGTACCTTAGCTCGATTTAATGAGAGCTCTGAAACAGACTCGCTCATTTGATCTTAGCTAGAGCCTCATTCAGTTCTGCAACTTTTTTCGCCTTCTCTGCATCGCTAATCGTAGTATCCGTCTCTACCTTACGTAACTCTTTAAATAACTCTAATTGCCGAATAGGATTTAATTGAGCATTTGTAGAAGGTCTAAATCCGCCATAGTTATAGATGTTTTTGAGTACAGCCTTTTCTTCTGGATTTGACTTAGCATAGTTAAATACAAACTTTTTCAATTTCTCTTTTGTATCTTTATCCAAGTCGGTTCGCCATACAAATGGATCGCTAGGAATTAATGGACTTTTCCAAATAATCTTGATGTCCTGAGCTGCTTCAGGTTTAGTTGCAGTCAAACGATCAATCTCTTCAGAGTTATTGGTCGCGACATCAAGCTGTTTAGCAAGAATTGCTTGGAGATTTACACCGTGACTTGCATTTCTGACTGTCTTAAAGGTATCTCTTGCATCTATATTTCGCTTAGAAAAGATGTAATAAGTTGGGACGAGAAAACCGGATGTTGAATTTGGATCTCCAATCCCGAAATTAATGCTCTTACCATTTTTAATTACATCATCAACATTGTTGTATGGGGAATCTTTTTGAGTAATCAAATAGGATGTATATCCTAAAGCACCATCAGCAAAAACTACCTGCGCAAACACTTCTCCGTTAGCACGATCAACTGCCTCCATAGCAGCTTTATTTCCAAACCAAGCAACTTGCACTTTGTTAAAGCGCATTGCCTCAATGACCCCAGCGTAGTCTGGAGCATAGAATGATTTGACTGTTAGGCCAGTTTGCTTCTCCATGTCTCTAAAGAATGGCTCCCAACGATCCCTTTGTGCAGACGCAGAATCGGTTGAGATGACGCCAAAACTAATTTCCTTAGCTTGCACTAGGCAAACTGATAAAGAAATAAGGCCTGCCAAGAGTATTTTGCTTAACTTCATTTCAATCTCCCAATAAAAAATTAATACCTAGTGAACTAATGTGAGTTTTGGCTCAGAAATACCAGCCTCTTCGATAGAAGAATCCTCGTCTACTACCAAATCTTCCAAATTTGATCCATATAACTCTGCCAATATGACTGCAGTTAGCTCTTTGGTGGGGCCATCAAAAACCACAGCACCTTTATTCAGAGCAATCGTTCTCTCGCAATACTTCCTAGCCACTGGAATCTGATGCAAGCTCGTTAAGAATGTCAGATCCAATTTTTGAGATAAGTTCACGATTGTTTCCATCACCTTTCTGGATGACTCAGGATCTAATGAAGCTACCGGCTCATCTGCCAATAAAATTTTGGCGCCTTTAATCAATGCCCTAGCAATCGCTACTCGCTGCTGCTGTCCACCGGATAGTGTTGAAGACCTTTGATAGGCAAAATCAACCAAACCAACCTTATCAAGCGCATCTAATGCTCTAGCTTTTTCTTCTAAGGAAAATCTCCTGCTTATAATTTCGAAAATACTTTTTTGAGGACAAATACCAATTAAGACGTTTGTCATCACATCTAGTTGATTAACTAGGTTAAATTGCTGAAAAATGATGCCAATTTCATTTCTAATTTGACGCACGTTCTTACTTAACTGCCCATGAGACTGAATTACCCGGCCGTTAATCCATAATTCCCCACTACTTTTATCTAGCGTCTCTAAGCCGGAAATCGCTCTTATCAGAGTAGATTTGCCAGATCCAGAAGCGCCAATTAATGCCACCCTCTCACCAGCCACAATATTTATGGTGACATTACTTAAGGCCTGATTGTTCTTTCCGCCTGAATAAAATGTCTTGGTTGCTTCTTTGATTGACAGCACGCCACTCATTGACACACCTCAATTAAATTACGTAACTCAACTATTGCGTCTGCTTTTGCAGGACTTTTCAACTCAGGATTTTTAGCCAGATCATCCCATCTTCGTAATGAAACCGCATCTTTAGCAAAAGGGTGTGCAATAAATTGGGAGCATTCATTTTCAGTCATAGCACCACCTTGAAGCTCTAGACTTCTAATTGAATCTGCAGACAAAGATTGGCGATAGTCAGAATAAGTCGCCACAAGGTAACGTTTAGCTAAGACATGCATCAACACGGGCCGGCTCACTTCTTCAGAAAATATACTATGGAGATAATTTCCGCCCACATCCTCATGACGATCATCGTGACCATAAGTCGTTGGAGTGCCCTCTTTTTTGGATAAGAGATGGCCAATATCATGTAGCCATGCAGCTAATTGCAATTTAGAGCTAGCGCCATCCGCCTTAGCAAGCTGCCCGCATTGCCAAGCATGAACCAATTGAGTGACCCCCTCACCTTCATAGTGGAGATCTCCTTTTTCAAGGTATAGATCAACTATGTGGGCGACAGGTAATTGCATCTTATCAATATGACAAGTAAATATTACGAATTTATGTCACTTACAAAATGGCTCAAAAATACTATCTAGAGCGATATCTACAGGCCAATAAAAAGGGATCCTATTTTTAAGTGAGCGTATTAATTACAAGAAAATGTTTCAGAAAATTTAGTCTGCGCTGCTTTTTGTGCCATTATTTCGAATCGACCACGAATACTATTTTTCATAAAATACTCAATCACAAACGATGGAATACCAGAGTTAGGGTCAAAAATAGCCTCGTATTTAAAGAGGGTCTTATCCTTCGCCTCACTTAGTCTCCAAGACCCTTTATATTCTTTGTTATCTCCACTAAGTTGATTAAAAATAAGAAGTTTATTTG
>JBAXJB010000065.1:0-4294 GCA_037138055.1 Alphaproteobacteria bacterium
CGTCCATACCATCATCCTGAGCCCTCGTCAGAGAGCGTCGGGATCCAGTGGGTAATTTCCGGAAACTAGTCCCTTATAACT
This sequence comes from Alphaproteobacteria bacterium, assembly GCA_037138055.1. Lineage (GTDB taxonomy): Bacteria > Pseudomonadota > Alphaproteobacteria > Paracaedibacterales > CAITNM01 > CAITNM01. Next base: position 82 of record JBAXJB010000065.1, read on the forward strand.
ACTTCATCGCGCCATTCACCAGGGTGCAAATCACCCAAGTCATAAGGGCCATAGCTAGTACGAATCAAACGATTCACACTTAAGTCAAAATAGTCCATAATTCGGCGAATTTCGCGGTTTTTACCTTCAGTTAATGTCACTTGAAGCCATGCATTTTGCCCTTTTTGCGCAAAATCTTTTTCTGGCTCAACAAGCACTTCTCGGTAGGTAACGCCATCAATAGTCATACCTTGTTGAAGTGCATCAATATCTAAGTTGGTTATGTCACCAAACACGCGCACGCGGTATACCCGCTTCCATTCCGTTTGAGGCGATTCTGCAAACCGCGAAAATTCACCATTATTAGTAAGCAATAAAAGCCCTTCGGAATTGAGGTCAAGGCGCCCAACCGAAATAACACGTTCATCTAGCCCCTGCTCTTTCAGGTATTCAAAAACTGTTTCACGACCTTGTTCATCGCGATGAGTAGTAACCAAACCAGCTGGCTTGTAAAAAGCCCAGACTTTAACGTCATCTACAGTCTGAATGGGCTTTCCATCAACAGTGATAACTTCACTGCCATCAACAAGCGGAGCCGGCTGTTTAGCAACCGTACCATCAACGCTAACGCGCCCCTGGTCAATATAGCGATCAGCGTCACGGCGTGAACAAACCCCACAAAGAGAAATGTATTTATTTAAGCGTATTTTTTCTAACATGCGTTTACGAACTTTTCTAAAATGATTTTATCTAATGGTCCTAAAAGGTATTCCGGGTGCCACTGCACACCCAAACAAAACGGATGATTGGAATCTTCAATTCCTTCAATAACCCCGTCTTCGGCAATGGCATTAACGGTTAAGCCTTTTCCTAATTGATGTATTCCTTGGTGATGAGACGAATTAATTTGTGTTTTATCACAGCCAAACCATTCATGAAGCTTTGTGCCTTGCACAATTTCAACCCCATGGGCAGCCTCAGTAGGCGGCACGGTATTGGTGTGCTTAATATCAGCACTATATTGGCTTGCAAGGTCTTGATATAACGTTCCACCATACAAAATGTTAATAAGCTGATGCCCACCACAAATGCCTAAGATTGGTTTTTGTGAAGGCAAAAATGCTTCTAACAACTCTTTTTCAAATTGGCTACGCAAACTTTTACGCTTTAACGTGGGGTGAAAGTCGTTTTGTCCATATAATTCAGGGTCATGGTCAAAGTGCCCACCAGCAATAATTAATCCATCAAATTGACTAACATATTCAGGAATCAAACTATGCTCGTACCCAATAAAACAAGCAATCGCGCCAATTTTTGCCAAAGAATCGTGATACTTATGACGAGTGGCATACCATGGGTAGTTTGAATACCAGCTGGCCTCGGGCTCTAGCTTTGTATCCAAATAATCAAGTGGTATGGCAATAAGTGGCAGCGTCATAAAATTCCTGTGGTTGTATTCAGTTTATAACAGAAGATTAGCTTCGGTACTATCATGAATTCATTCAAAGCAATCGGTAATGAAACTATCTAACAACCCATTACATATTTTTGGAAAATCTAACTCACATCAAGAACCTTTAACTTTTGCATCGCCAACAATAATCACTGGATTACCAGGGCCTGTGCTAATCATTCTTCGATTCGTTGCTGTGATCTCCACAGCTCCACTCGATTGGTTATCATAAAACTGCCATTTTCCGTGAACTTTATCATAGTAAATAGCGTAAGCATGGCCTGAACGCCCCAAAGATAAGACAAAATCTCCCGTGTAAGTTACCGTCCTGACCGTTAAGTCTCCATTAAGCTCAAGCTTAGTGACAGCGTCATCGTTCCAATCTCTATATTCCACCCATTTAACTGGTTGATGAAAAAATAGATCTTTGCCATCAAAGTCAGTAAGCACATAGTTCTCAAGCAAGCTTTCGTTGCCAAGGTATATTTCTTTGGCAATTTGCTTTTCTGCATATCTTCCAAGCGCTCTAACAATCGAAAGATCAGATGGATGCATTCTTAGGTTTTTAGGCGCTGTAATATCTTCTTTGGAAATTTTAAGATTATTCACATAGTAATTTCCCAAGTCATCTTTTCTTATGACTATTGATAGCTGATCTTTTAATTTAGGGGTTTGGATAATGGCATTTAAGAAAGAATATAAAACGCATGCCCAATCACTTGTTTTTTGTTTGAATGGATTGCCTATAGTTAAGCTGTCTAGTTCTGGTGTCACGTCTAAGTAGTGCGGATCAACTAACGAACTCGAATCACTAGATCTAATAGTGTCAGTTCCCACTAGCTTTGGAGTTGATGCAGCACATGGCCTACCTATTGTCGCCTCTATATCATCGTCAACACTCGACAAAACACCCTCAGCAGTACCAGCACCAAATGCATAGTTAAAAATGGCTGCATGCAGCAGCAAAAGAATAAATTTCGCCATCATATAATAACCAAATGTTAATTGTTGGTAATTATATATTCACATAACGAAATTAATTATTTGTTAATAATTCTTAAATTTTTATTTACTATTGTTAATATACAGTAAATTTACTTTGTATGATGGCCGTTTAGCAAAAAAATTGATTATTTTGTCACTATCATGAATTCACTCAAAGCAATCGGCAATAAAGCCATCTAGAATCGGGTAGATGTCGCTAAGGGGTGGCGCAAAGTTGTGGGCCCCTATCACAAATACTTGTGGAACATCCCCGCTAATGTTATAGCCACACAAGCAATTAATGCCAGACATCGTGCCTGTTTTGGCCCTAATGCCAACTGGTAAAGTGGTGCGGTTTTTAAGGGTAGTATTTGCCTCACCAGTGCACGCTAATGCTGCAACAAATTCTTTAACTACGTAAGCCTTTTGCAAAAGCTTAAACAGTTGGCGTGGCTGAACGCGGTTATAACGAGACAACCCAGAACCATCAACAAACAAAGCTTTGTCCATGTCTACATTGAAATGGGTTTTGATTAGGGCTTTAAAGACTGCGTCGCCTTCTTCCCATTTTAGTATTGGGGCAGCGCTTTCTTTAGTGATAATTTTTAAGTACAAAGCGTCGAACACGAAGTTGTCTGATATTTTCAACGCAGGAGAAATGATAGCATTCAACGGTGCTGACTGATGGGTTGCAACCACTTGCGCATCAGCTGAGTGGGACTCTTTCACAATCACCACCTTGGCAGGCAACTTCATCCGTTTCAAAATATTTTTGAACTTGTTTGCAATGTAACCATCAAGGTTTTCCGGCGACATTTTCAGCTTCAAAGGTTGATCAGTTATACCAATAGTACCGCTAACTTTTATGCATTCCTTATTCCACGACAGCTTGATTGCTGACCTTTCACCCGTCACCGTCTGATTGTCCATTTGATAGCCCCCATCATTTTCAATGGAAGCGCCTTTAGTAAACATACCCGGTGTAACCGTTACGGTAATTAAATTCTCATCAATATTGGCGGCAGCAACTGGCCTGGCGTAACTTGTTGCCATGTCATCTATAATAATGTTCCGTGAATAAGGCGGCGTTTGAAAGGCAGAGCCATCAACAATAATTTTCCCGCTAAAATGCTTGCGCGGCAAAGCGGCCAGCATTTCTAAAAGGTCTTCAGAACGTAAAGTCGGGTCGCCGGAAAAGGTTACAACAGCATCCCCCGCTTTGGTTATAAATAATTTGGTTTCATAAACATAATCACCGCCCAAAGCCTTATAAGCCAGCACAGCTGTTACGGTTTTTTGGCAACTTGCTGGCGTAATGTAAACATCTGCATTGTGTTCTTGTGAAGCATTTTCCGAATCCACACCACCCACAATATAGGCATAAAACGCGGGCTTTTGGTCGGCAAGCTTTTGGTGTGCAGATGTGCACCCATCTAAAAATAGCAAACAACAAATGTAGAAAAAGGTTTTAAACATTCAAATAAGAAACCACAGGTATATTTTTAACAGTACAAAATTTCAGATAGTTAGTCACGCAGCGCCAGCAGCTCAGATGATGGTGTGTCAGATGCAATCATACAACTAATAAATGTAACCGCAGTTTCTTTCACGTAACCTTTGTTCTGAATTGTACGTAGTATTTTTCTAGATAGTGTAGTCACGAGATAATAAAGAGTGATATGCTCTCCTAAAAAGATAGGAGAGTAAAGATGAAAGCCCACAGAAGACACGATATCTCAGACAAATGTCAATAGCAATCTAAAAGTGCACCAAATGGCAGAGTAAAAGTGCACCACT
>JBAXJB010000066.1:0-4290 GCA_037138055.1 Alphaproteobacteria bacterium
TATGCCAATGCCGTGTGAATGTACCATAAAGTCAACATTTTACTTATTGCGCGCTTTCTCCAACTGATTACAATTGTATTGTTGACAGTCGGGGGTGTGTTCGCGCAAACTTGTACCGGCAGTCTTGGCGACCCTGTTGTCAATGTGGCTTTTGGTACGGGAAGTGGCTTTACCAGTTTGCCTACGGCGGCCTCTGGTGCAAGTACCACCTATAATAATGTTTCAAGTGTTTGCCCCAATGATGGAAATTACTCAGTCACCAATTCGACCTCCGGCTGCTTTGGTAACTCTTGGTTTACCTTAACTGAAGACCATACTCCAGGAGATGTAAATGTCCGAATGGCTATTTACAATGCTTCTTATACCGTTGGAGAATTCTACCGACAAACAGTTAGCGGCCTTTGCGGCAGTACTACGTATGAGTTTGCTGCCTGGATGGCCAATATTTTAACTTCCACCGCTTGTAGCAGTGCCGGAATTGACCCAAATTTAACCTTTAGAATTGCATCCCTCAGCGGGACATTATTGGGTTCATACAGTACGGGAAATATTGCAGAATCCAATACTTTAACATGGAAGCAGTACGGCTTTGTCTTTACTACTCCTGCCAGTCAAACGCAGGTAATTTTAAAAATCATTAACAATGCACCGGGCGGTTGTGGCAATGACCTTGCTTTGGATGATATTACCTTTCGTCCTTGTGGCCCTACCATTTCTGTTAATGCTAACCCAGTATTTGTGAAGGCGGCTCAGTGAATTTAAGCGGTTCCATTTCTGCCGGTTATATCAATCCGCAATTTCAGTGGCAGCAAAGCAGTGACAATGGGGTAACTTGGGCGGATATTTCAGGAGCAACCTCACTAAATACTTCTGTTTCGTCAGCCCCTGCCGGAACTAAATATCGACTTTTGGCCGCAGAACAAGGTAATATCGGAATTGGCTATTGCAGAATTGCGTCCAATCCTGTCGCGTTGACGGTATATGCCATCCCTAAATTAACCTTACCCACCACTTCTGCTGTTCCGTTAGAATACTGTGCCGGAACAAGCATAGACCTTACTGATTTTTCATCGGTTCCTGCTTCTACTTTTAGTTGGCAGCTTAACAATACGGCCATTGGACTTAATAAAAACAGCGTCAGCGGACAGGTACCCGTCTTTACGGGTGCCAATGCCGGTAATTCACCCATTACGGGCACTTTTACCGTAATAGGTTCTGCCAACGGCTGTACAAGTCAACCGCAAACTTTTTCGGTCATTATTCATCCCAAACCCGGTGTAAGTTTGGGGACTGACCAAATCCTTTGTGTTGGAAATTCAGCAACTTTAAATGCTGCCGCAAGCGGTGGAACACCCGGTTATACCTATTCTTGGGATAATGGCCTGAATAATAATGCAAGCCAAACTGTTTCGCCAAGTTCTACCACCACTTACAACGTAACTGTCACTGATACCAAAGGTTGTAGAGCAACTGATGACATCAAAGTGACTGTAAACCAACTCCCTACGTTTACCGCTCTTACCAAAACAGACGACCTGTGCTATGGGCAATCCAATGGAAGTATTACCGTAACCGCCAGTGGAACAGGCCCTTTTCAATATCGTTTGGAAGGATTGAATATTGACGATAGGGGCAAGATGATTTTAGCACAACTCACTGATGGGCGTGCCGAAGGCTGCGACTTTCCGGACACCCTCTTAGGAATGCCTCAAAGCCGTCTATCCGCCTGAATTGTGTGAAAGAAGATACTCAAGGGGTTACGCAACAAAGCCCCCCCTATTTGCAATCATTCATTGCGCCAGAGCGCTTAGAATCGCCCAAGTCATTATCAAGATCGCTGATTACATCTGTTGGATCGGGGGTTACCGAAATGAAAAAAGAGTTGCGACGTGGTCTCAGGGGCTTTGGTTATAATGCCCCCAACAATTTAGACCACTAAATTTTTAAAATTTAGGAGATAATAGCCTCTAATTTTGAGGTTAATATGGCAAAGAACAAGAAGTGGTCATCTGCTGCTAAATTTGAGATTGCACTGCAAGCGATTAACAATGAAACACCGTTAAATGAGATCTGCAAAAAGCATGGAGTATCTCCGAGTCAGGTACATGCATGGAAAAAACAATTGTTAGAAGAAGGCATGCAGCTTTTTAATAAGGCTGATAAGAGCGCCAAATTAATAGCCGAACATGAAGAGAAGCAACGGGTATTATATGAAACTGTTGGTCAAGTAACGATAGAGAGGGATTACTTAAAAAAGTGTTGGAGCAAACTCCGCGGGAGCAGCGACAGCAATTAATTGATAACGGTCATGCGGAGTTAAGCGTACGACGACAATGTGAACTCTTACAGGTTAATCGTAGTACGTTATATTATAAGGCATCAGAAATAGATGCCGATGACCTTGATTTATTGAATGAAATTCGTGAAATATGGGAGCGATATCCTTTTTATGGGTATCGCCGTATCACAAAGGAATTAAAGTTCAAAGGTCACAAAATTAACAGGAAGCGAGTGCAACGCTTAATGCGATTGGGCGGGATCCAAGCAATATATCCTGGACCGAACACAAGCCGGCGGAATAAATTACATGCGGTTCACCCTTATTTACTGAGGGATTTGAAAATTATTCGCCCCAATCAAGCGTGGATGATCGATATAACCTATTTGCGCATGAGGGGTGGCTTTATGTATTTAGTAGCCTTGATTGACGTACATAGCCGTTATATTGTTAGCTGGTCATTGTCCAATACCATGGAAACAGGGTTCTGTATCGATGCGCTTAAAAAGGGTCTTGCAAACGCACAACCAGAAATTATCAACAGTGATCAGGGGTCTCAGTTCACTAGCGAAGACTGGGTGGATTATTTAGATGAATGGAATATTGATATAAGTATGACAGGCAAAGGTCGTTGCCTTGATAACGTTTATATCGAGCGGTTTTGGCGCAGTTTTAAGCGTGAAAAATTTTATCTGAATGAGTACAATACGGTAAAAGAGCTACGAAGCGCCATTGAAGAGTATGTTGAGTTTTATAACCAACGACGCTGGCACCAGTCGTTAGATTATGAAACACCTGCTGAAGTTTACTTTAAGCGAGAACGGGAAGCTTGTGGATATGTGGACGCGCCCTTCGGACCAGCCAACGCCCTTCGGGACGTGTGGACAAGCCATGGACAACGCATAACACCCGCGTTGCCCACAGCTTGACCACACTCGCTGGCTTCGCGACCACATACCCACAAGCACAATAACAGGTTTTTTTATTATTTTTTAAAGGGCTAAAGGCTCCTAAATATTTTTAAGATCGTGGTCTAGACAGCAGGGGTCATTTCACGTCATCGGTATTTGTTTTTAGTGTCTGTACCGTCTGTTTCTGGTTGAATGGTTTCAAACCTTTTTTTAAGTGCTTTGATACCTCCAACTTCGCTGCTTTCTTTAACCGCTTTGGGATGTTCAATGTTCTGGGCGCGAGACTTTACTGTTCCCTTTATTGCACCTTCAATTTTGGAACCTGGATGTTCAATCTTATCAGCGAGTGCTTTAACGTGCCCTCTGCTTGTTCCTTCTACATTGTTTTTATTATGAGGTTCAAATTTACCTTTAAGCGTTTTGACCACCCCTTTTCCTTCCAAGCTCTTGAGCTTATTTTCTTTATCTTTATCATCGTGAGCCATGATATGTCCTCGTTAAGTGAAAGTATACAATAGAAATATAGTACACATATTTAACTATTTCCACCCACGGCAATAGGGCCGAGTTGCAGGCTCCGTTGCAAATATAGTCAATTAAAATTTAATTGCCCGATTTAATTTGTGGCTTTAATGTAATGAGCCCTCCATCCTACTGAGTTGGTATTCAGATTAGCGGAGAACTCAAATACACACATTGAGACGGGAGATTTGTTAATGAGCCCTTGTTTGTTGGATATTAAAATAGCCAATCATAAAACCTACCTTTCGCACCAATGTAGAAGATTTTTGGTAACTCCCCACCTCCTAAGTGATCCCCACAAAAATTGAACCTATGTCTTCATCATATATGTTTTGCTTTATGTTGAAGAAATCAGTCTCTGAAATGAACTTCATGTATCCATTTTTAACTGCTTGAAGCGCCAAAAATATCAATCACAACACACGTTTGTGTTTAATCGAATTTGCTTGGAAATCACGATGTAATCCTTTTTCCTCCAAACACAATCCAATAAGCCAGAGCATAAAAGAGGCAAGAAATCCAAGCATTAATTGTAATGTTAAACGCATAGGATCATGTGATCGACTTTCTCTCATTCCC
>JBAXJB010000067.1:0-4219 GCA_037138055.1 Alphaproteobacteria bacterium
TTTTAGTGGAACTTTTAATTGTCGTTTCAGGTATTTCTAATTGTCGCTGATCAGAGGTTTTTCTAAAATTATTTTAGTTTCTCAAACATTATGTTAGCCCCTTCAAACATTCAAACAGGTAGTTATTTATGTGTCCCAAGATTATAGCAATAAATTTATGTCTTATGACTCCTAGCATTTTTTCTGCTTGGTCAGGCAAACAAATTCATGCGGAATTTGATTCTTTAGAGTCAGATAGGAGTTTCTTGTCATTCAGACGCCATACGCCATTACCTTTTGCTGAGAGGGCTTCAGTAAAAGGTAAAGCTGAATCCCGAGAAAACTATATAAAAATAGCTCGAGAAATTCTGAACGACCCAAGAAATCATAGTTGGAAAAATTCTAAACAGTACAGGCCCTTGATAGCATCAATCTGCATTAATATAGCATTAGCTACAAATGATGCAGTTGAACATTTATGGAATTCTTCCAAAAAAACAGGATTAAATCAAAAAGAGTATTTTGAGTTCTTAATGAATGTATCAAAAACAGGAAGATATATTGGATCAAAAACATCGCAATTAACGAAAAAAGGGTTGAAAGCTTGGGTAAGTATTACAGGAATAGAACGCTATTTAAGAAATCTTCTGATTGATACTGAGCTTGAAATTTTTTTTGCTCCTTCTCACCGGCTAGTAAACATTACAAACAGTGAAGTGGTTGATTGGGGAATTGAAGAGTCGCGTTATGCTTGGGAAATGCCAGAAACTGTCAAACAGTCACTGATTACGATAAATTCTCTGGCTTATTTTTGTGATGAAAGTTGGCCTATTGATCTTGATTCATCAAAAACACTTGCTGATGTTATAGCAACTTATAATGGATTAAAGTGCTTAAGAGCAGATTTTTCTAAGGATTTATTGACACCTTCTGCGGAACCTTATGTTGAGCAGACTAATAAATGTCTTTCATGTTTTAATGTTTTTTCCAAAAGATCTCCGCGTATTAATCCGCCCCGGCTAACATTAATTGATCAACTAATTCCTGTATTTTCATTACTGGATCCTGAAAATTTCAAAATTCCTATTAACAATCTGGGTTTTGATTCTGGGGGATTTTTTATTGGAGCAATACGAATTAAAGAAGGAGTGGCTCAAATAACAGAGATATCGTCAGAACTAACTGATGCTAGGGTTTCAGATGATGACTCAGAAACTATTGTAGTTAACGAAGTTCAGTATGCAGATATAACAGGTTACCATAACCTGCTTAAAGAAATTGATGCTGTTCAAGAGAGTTTGAAAATCCACGAATCTTTATTAGAAAAGTCAGCGGCCCCTGAACCTGATTTAAGCCAAGAGCGTAGTGAGAAAAAAGTAAAGTTTAGACAAGGTTTAGTAAGTAGAAAGGAAAAATTGCATCAAAGATTGCAGCGTTTGGCGTTGCAAAAAGAGCAATTAGAATTGCTTGGAGATGTCGCAGAAAACATACAAACAAAAAGCTCTGGCCATTCTAGCAAGAAAGTAAGTTTTTCAAGTCACCTACCTGTAAAGGATGTGCAACCGTTTTTAGACTCTGAAATTGAGTTGCAACGGTCTTTAACAAATAGCAAGAAAGAATTAACTGAAGAGAAACAAGAAATTCTCATATTGAGAAGACAAAAAGTCTCTGCTCTTCATGGTGAGAAGAATGCAAGAGAAGCAATGCAAAATTTATTTAAGGAAATCAGTATACAGGAGGTTCTATTAAATGAATCAATAGAAAATAAAGAAAAAATTAAAATAAAAATTTCTTCACTAGAATTAGAATACAATCAAGAAACAGCAAAAGCAAAAAAATTTGCTGCTAAGGCGAGAGACATTGAGGTCAGAATAAAGGACATTATTGATGAGGAAAATTTTCAGAAGCAACAAAAGGCCAAACAATTAGCTGCTCTTGATAAGGAGATGGCTGATTTAATGGCTGCTGGGTTATTAGAACCGAAAAAAAAATCAACTGTATGGTCAAGAATAATGAACAATGCAAGCTTTAATGGGTTTACCGGTTATTACCGCGCAATATTCTAGACTTATCACGATTCCAATCGCGTTCCTTGATGGTTTCGCGCTTATCGACCGTATTTTTACCCTTGGCCATAGCAATTTGTAATTTTACTTTACCGAATTCATTGAAATACAAACGCAACGGCACAATGGTGTAGCCCTTCTTGCGAATGTTACCGACTAGTTTTTTAACTTCACGTGATTTTAAAAGAAGTTTTCTAGGGCGCTTTGCTTCGTGACCAAAACGATTAGCAAAACTATATTCAGCAATGTCGGCATTGAACAGGTAAATTGCCGATGGGTCATCTGCCATTTCGCCTGCGTAGGCTTCGTTAATGCTGGCCTTACCAATACGCATAGATTTCACTTCACTGCCAAGCAACATGATGCCTGCCTCGAGTGTTTCTAAAATCTCGTAGTCGTATCGTGCTCGTTTGTGTTGAGCGATTAGTTTTTCTTCACGTTTAGCCATACATTGTTCCCAACAAGGTTGTGCCCTGCATTGTGCACATAGTAAAGATTATGGGGATTAATTGCAATAAATGCTAAACAAACTATTTGGTTTTATGTGTGTGGGTCTATGAGAGTGAGTAGAAGATGGCGGGGGAGAAGTCGTGCACATCAGTTTTTCTATGGTTACCCGCTTTTATACCATTCTCGTCATCTCCGGCTCGATCGGAGATCCATTGACGCTAAACATTTCTGATACCCGCTTTCGCGAGTATGACGAAGATAACCCACTACAGTTTCCCTCCGATCAAGTCGTAGGGTTGGGGTATCTTCTCTAGGGTGTGGGGGCATTAGCCTGTTGCTTAGCCTGTTGTCTTGCCAGAAAAAATCTTTTTAGCGCTTCCGTTTTTATAACAATATGAGATGTCGTTCCGCATGCGTGCGCATGATCATTTTTACCTTTCTTAGGAAATTTAGCAGCTAAGTTATCTGGTATAGCGAAAATACCTGGGCTCATGTCGTTTTCGTCAAAAGCTTTCATAAGTAGCTCGATCATTTTATAATTATCATTCGGGTTTACAATCATATATTTATAATGTTCAGGAAACACTAAAGCTGGAAATGCGTGTAATAATAAACTTACGCCTGGATAGTCGTTTCGCAACATGCTCATTGGATTACGGAAGATACCACAATGCTGGTAATATTGTTCGATTAGATTATCGCAATAACCATCGTCAATGCCAAAAACAGAAACTGACATTATTATATGATCGTATTTTAGAATGTATTCATCTAGTGATATGGTTTGCGTATTAGATTCTGGTAAATTGCAAAAACCTGTGATGGGCTTTTTTGAAATATAAGTAATGTAGTTTTCCTTCTCACAGCACATACCTCTAACGCCAGACTCACATCCTCCAAGCACCCTTAACATTTTTTCTCTTCTAGCAACGTGAGTTTCTTCTTCCCCTTCTACTAGCTCCTCAAAGCTTTTTGCAAAATCTTCATCCGTAAAATACTTAGTAACTATATTCACTAAGTTCTCTGTAGAAAAGAAAGATGCAGAGAAACAATCGCGTGTATTTGTTGCATAATAGCTCCAGCGATTTTTCCTATCTGTATTTGTGATGCGTTCTATCCCAAAATAGGCTATTTCCCCAGTAGGGAGCGTTAAAGATGCTGTATAAATGGGGAGGCCTTTTATTTTTTTTATAGATTGGTTTGTGTCTTCAAGTGATGCTGACGCATTGCTAGAAGAAATTGCGGATCCATGGGCCAATGAGCTTGATACTATTACTAGAGTAATAATCGATAAAAAATAAAGTGGTAAACGTTTAAACATTTTGTTTATTCCAAATTTTCTGTTTGATCGTAGTTATATTAAACGCAATATTTAGAGAAATTCAACATAAAATTCTGTTTCATTCAATTTTATGTATGGATTTCTGACTGACTAGAAGATAGCGCCATGTAATTTACATTGCAATTGGACGAACTATTAGAATAGTATTCTGATAATTAATAATTAACGGAATATAAAATGACTTTATTAAAGGTTTTATTGCTATCTACAGTAGCGGTTTTTAGCCATATGAATGGCGCAGGTATTTCAGATGGATCTGTCCCTGGTAGAGAGGAGTTTGAAGATTATGATTTTTGTGGTTTCACTAATGTCAGCACTGTGCCTATGTTATAGCTGACTACATATAATTTAATTATATAACATGCAGTTGAAACAGCTTCTC
>JBAXJB010000068.1:0-4084 GCA_037138055.1 Alphaproteobacteria bacterium
GAAACATATGTTCTTAAAATGGGGGAAAAGGGATTATCCCCACTTCAACGTGAGACTGACATTTTGTCAAAATCAAATTTTTCGATGAAAAGTTATCCACATAATTGTCCACATAGATATCAACAGACGTAATGTCAGGTTTACTTCTCCCCCAATTTAACCTATATTTATTATAAAAAATATGTACTTAGATAATTTCAAGTCAATAGTAACGAGGGAAAATGATTTATACAGGGTTCACTACTTCAACGGTGCGTACACAGGTGAGTGTGTATATAAACTTGTCGAGATGGGGGGACAGAAGAAACCCATCAAACAGAAAGTGTTGTTACTTACCGAGACTGAGATGGGGGATGTGATTGAGGGAATACACAAACTGAATTCTTTGTCTGAGAAGGACTTCACTAATCTTGACATGGAGATAAGGGTTGATTCTAGGAAGATGGTGGAGGAATTTATTTCATCCCAATAAAATCCTTAATCTTTTTAATCTCGGGGATATCCTCAGCTAACTCATTCAATCCTATACTCAATAGGGTATAGAAGGAAATAAACATTGGTACTAATAGAAGGTATTTCATTATTCTAAGTTTGAAGAGTTATCAGCAATATTTTTTGTCCACCAAATTCTTAACTTTGACTGGGGGGACATTTTTCCCATTACTACTTTGTGGAGGATGATAATTAATACTAACCCCAAAAAAACTAAAATGTTTAATACTAAATAGATGTGGAAGATGTGTGATAACATTGTCTTAATTGTTTTAAAAGTTTACGATTATATTTTTTTTCATTACTAAGTGCCTCCACTTCAAATGGGTGGTCGGTATACGAATATTCTTTAACTAACTTATAATATTTTGTTGTAATGGGTTGAGTTGAGTGAGTATATTCATGTATGAACGTGGATGTAAACTCCCCCAATGTACGAATACCATCTTTAAACAATCTTATTTCATTTTCTACCGCACAATATTCCCCCCATTTTTTTTCTAATATATATCCCCAATTATTTTCGGTTGAATGGTCATAAATACATATTGACAATGGGGTATGTTTTCTTCTATTGATTCCGAATAATTCATAACAGAAGTCGAAACATTGTTGAGATATATGAACCAATTCTTCATCGGTAAACTCTTTAATTGGTGTTTTGGAGTACAGGTTCATGTTGGTAAGGTACGATTTTTTTTCCATATATCCAAATATTAAAGTTTATATATGATAAATATCTATATATATATATTGGGGGTAAGTTACCTCTGATTCAGCTTCAGGTCATTACAACCAGCCCGTCTTAACCATTCTCATAAGTGACAATGTAAAGGTATGACTTTATTTTGACATTACCAAATAAATTGGTGGAAAGTTATCCACATTATTTTTTGTAGTCAGGACAGGATTCGAACCTGTAATGAAGTTATTCTGTCTCATACGACTCTGTTATTACCTCCGACCCCTTAAAGGTTGCGTCTACCATTCCGCCACCTGACTATTTAATTATTTACTTTCCCTTCCGTCCCCATCAATATACAATACCTTTACAGGTTTATCATCCCCTAATATTACTATTGTATCATATTCACCATCTTCATTTACTTTACCTGTCCATCCTTTTTCTGTTGGCCAAATTTCATATCCATATTCATAACAGAGAGCGTCAATTTTGTTAAGAAACTCTTCCATCTTTGGACTTATTTTATCTTCTTCCATATTTTGTTTTTGTTGTCAGGACAGGACTCGAACCTGTAAACTATGTTACTGTGGTTCACTGAGATTACCCACTTATTCACATAACATTATTGTCTTAAGCGTGTCTACCATTCCGCCACCTGACTATATTATTAATCCTCCACAAAGATATAAAATGTCCTCCACATAAACAAATTTTATATGTTAAATAATTAATAAGGGGGGAATTTAATATAACGATATATTTATTATTATGGAACCTGAAGGTATAAAAAGAATGTTAACAAAGTTATTAAATTCCCCCCTTATAAAGAGACAATTCCCCAATATAGATAACGTGGTGATTAGAGATGTGGAGGAGAGATTTTCACATCCCGAAAGTGTTATTGTTCGTACAACAATACATTTGAATGAACGACTCCCAAGACATAACATATTTTTCTTGGAGGAAATCAATCCAAAACTTTTGGACTTACTTAAGACTATTGGAATTGGGGGAAACTATAACTATTTTTCAAATGAAGTAATTGAACCTGATGACACCAATTAGAAACAAAGAGATGAACTTAGAAAAAAAGAAAGACGTATTAAATTATCTATTAAATTCCAAATACATATTGGGTAAATTTCATGGCATTGATAAGGTGGAGGTTACAGATGTATTACATAGAAAAGGATTGGATGATGATAATGTATATATAAAGTTCACCCTCCACGTTAAACCCGATATAATGAGGGGGATGTTTGCAACACAAGAGTTTATTCAAAGAATGGAAAATATAATAACAACAATAGGATTATCCAAATCATCCTTATTACATTTTAACGAACCTGTATTCGTTAAATAAAAATGGGGGACATAACATCCCCCAATTTAATGTAATAAGTAATCTAATGATTACGCAGCTTGTAACTTTAACCAAGAAGACTTCAAACTACGAGCCTCTTTAAGTGTGTTTACATACTGGTCTCTACGACTTCCATTAACTGATACACGAACTCGGTACTTGTTTCCTGTTCTGTAAATGTTGCTTCCGTAAGAAGCCCGATAACTGATTGTGTTTTCCATACTTTAAATTTAATTTGTTATTTAATGATACAAAGTTAAACATATTATTTCATACATACAACGCCCCCAATATCATTTAACTTTATATTTGGATATGTCATTATTTATTCTTATCTTTATGTGTAAAATTATTTATTATGACATTCTATATCACAGAAGAAACTAAGAAAGAAGTGGAGGGTAAGGTAAACGAACTACACCAAATAAAAGAACTAACTTTAGATTCATTAGTATGGAATGATTGTGTTTGTAAACAAAACATATATAAAGAAATATTATCTAACTCAATCATAATCCCCAAACCTTCTCATGATGATTATATAATGGATTAATATATATCTGTCATTATGTCTGTTCATAACGTGGAGGGGGGTGTGGATAAATAAACTTATCCACATACCATACCCCCCCTGTTTATCCCCCTATATGGGGGGTATGCTGCCGGGGTGGGGGTATCCTACCCCCAGTATGACATTCTGACAGTCAAAAAGGGGGGATAATCCCGTTTGCGATATATTTGGAAAAAAATTCTAGAAGAAAATTTTTGGGAAATTTCGGTTTAATTATTCCCCCATTATATAAATGGTTCTACAGACACGACCCCTTGTTCTAAAACATACCCATATATGTAAAAAAAATTTTTGGAAAATTTCAAGGAATTTCTTATCTTTGTGGTATGGAATTAACGAATAAAAAGATTAACAGGTTTACTATTATTGAATCTGTAAAGATTGGGGGGCAGAAGAAGTGGAAGTGTATATGTGAGTGTGGTAATATAAAATATCATTTGACATATGATTTAACTTCAAATAAGATTAAATCTTGTGGATGTTATAATAGAGAAGTTTCTAAAGATAGGATGTCGGGAGTTAACAATCATAACTGGAAGGGAGGTAGTACAATTAGAAAAAATGGGTATAAGGAGATTAAGTTTGGTGAGAATAGGGGTAAATTGGAACATAGGGTAATATATGAACAATATTATGGTATTAAATTGAAACCCCACCAAAACATTCATCATATAAATGGGGTCAAGTTGGATAATAGGATTGAGAATTTGGAATTATGGGATACATCTCAACCGAGTGGACAAAGGATTGAGGATAAGATAAGATTTTATTTTAATTTGGTTAAGGTGTATGAGAACCACCCATTATATAGAGATTTGATTGAGGAAGTTAAAAATAAGGTATAAACCATCGTTTTCTCGTTTCACTCGATTCTAATCCCCAACCCCCTTTTTTTGGGGATGATTATAATTATTGGTATATGAAATACATTATAACTGAATCTCAATATAGAATTTTGAATGAATCTGAGGAT
>JBAXJB010000069.1:0-4024 GCA_037138055.1 Alphaproteobacteria bacterium
GGATATTTCTTTGGCTAAGTATTGCCAAATTTCTCTAACACCGATTGCTTTGCAGTCACTACCCATAAGGCTCAAGGACAAACCGTTGATAATGTCATTGTAGCAGCTGCAAAGAATATGGATGCTAAAGGTATTAATGTGGCAATGACGCGTCATCGTCATGATGTTCAGCTGTTTTATGCAAAAGAAGATTTTTCGACCTTTAAAGCCCTTTCTTCTCATCTTGGCCGATTTGAGCATAAGGATTTGGTCAAGGATTATACAATCCGCCCCGAAAACGAAGATGCGTGGCAGCGGGTTCAGGAATACCGTTTGTGTGTGTTAGATGGTGCTGCGGTCCTTAAAGAACAGTGTAAAGACTCTAAAATTCCTGGACAGGTAGATTGGGAAGCGTACCGTCAAATCAAACAAGACCAGATTAGCATTGGTCGTGAGATTCTCCAGGATTTTGATGCTCATAAGCTCTACATCAATCAAGCGGGTTTAACCAATGAGATGCTGCAGATCACAACAGGGTTAAAAGCACGTCCTTTATCGAATGCAGAAGAGAAAGCCAAGCTTACGGTGGAATTGTATGGCGAAACAGCGCAGGTGGCTCGAGATTTATGGAGAGATATCAGAAAGACGAACCCTGGAGCTCAATGTTATCACCATCCAAAATACGAGCAATTTAAGGAATTGCGTGATGAACGTAATTCGTTAGCGCACACTATAGGGGAGAACTACGGATTACACCGAGAGTTTGTGAGTGAGTTCGCTCGTGTATATGGCATTAACAAACGCACTGTAGAAGCGCAGAGCAATCAGTTTATCCAGCAGCAAGGAGAACTGAAACAACATCAAGACGAATATAATGAGCACGTACTAAACAAGGTTCCAGACAAGGGGAATGTTGATAAGGTCCTGGCAGAGAATGTTCTTGCTCTTATTGAGAAGAGTATCTGTGTTGAAAAACCAACAGAAAAACAGCAAAAAATACTGAGTATCATTAAGTATCTCAATGCTGAAATGGATCCAGAAAATAACCCATGGGTTAAAGAAAAAACAACATCTTATTTGAAAAAACAGATGGAAAGTGATCCCGCCTTGGCTTTAAGAGCATGGCAAGCAATCACTAATGACTATACTTTTAAGCCGATGTCTTTTGACGAACAACAGCACAAAACGGAACAAGCAAATGCTCTACTAGAAAGCCAGAAGAGGTACTTGCCTGAAAACACTTACAATAAGTTGTCCCAACTGGCGAACACCTCTCCGCAGATGGTTATTCAGCATTGTGAAAAAAGTGTTGAGGCGCAAATTGATAAACAGCGAGAAAAGGACATATCAACATTTAACCATCTATCAAAAGAATACACACAATTGTCCTCTTCTTATGCTGAAAGAGAAAGCAAGCACGGTCAGGGAATTGCTAAGCAGTTAAAAGAAATGTCAGCGCATTACGCAAAAGATGAGGGTTTCAATAGGGCTATTGAAAATAACAGTACGTCGCATGCTGTGCAAAAGTCTTTGGTTGATGATCAAGAGCGCAATCGTGGATTTGAAAGGTGATGCTGAAACAAACTATGGGGTCAAAGTACTCTCCGGGATCAGCCCCGGAGAGTTATTTAGAATACGCGACTATACTTTTGTACAGTCACTTGCACGATCATTTCGCTTTATTTCTTTTGCGACCTAAAATCATCTATGATGATTTTCTTGCAGTCAGGAGAAAGTTTTGAAAAATTATTTTCAAGCAGCTGACCAAAAACCATAAGTTGTTTCTGCTCCATTGTTAATACTTGCTGCGCTTTATTTCCATCAATAAAGTAAAAACAGGTGGTGAAAGATGCAGCACCCACTATTGCAGAAACAAAAATTAAAAATCCCAGCATTTTTAACGTTAACCCTTTAAACGATCTCATTGTTCTTGTAACAGTGTCGTGAAACGTTTGAAGGGACCCAAGCTGAGCTTTCAAATATTTATTGAGATCATCAGTAAGGGGAGTCGATAATGTATGAGCTAATCCCATCATGTTATTCTGAATAGCTTTGCGTATTTCTTCTTTAAAAGATTCTTTAACGACGGTTAATTCTGTTACTTCAAGGCTAGTCGCCTTGGTTTGGACGGCCATCCTATCAACCAAAGATGCGAGTTCTTCGACTTTTTTATCAAGTATTGTTTCGAATCTGTTAATCTTAGCTTCATTATTTATAATTTCCATAAATTGTTTATCCATTTCAGTTCTAGCGTTGACTTTTTAGTTGATACTTTCTTCAGTTTCAAGAAATTATTTTCGTGTGTTACATTACTCAGATTTTTTCATTGCTTATTTCTCCTAACTAAAATTTTTCAATAACATGTGATGTTTTTGATGTATTAGATTAGATTGGCTTCAACTCTCCCCCATCTGAGAAGTGTTGTAGCGAATTTTTTGTGCTTCAAATGCTTCGACATCTTGGTAGGCATATAAAATACGACCTCCCATTTTTAAGTAACGTGGGCCTTTGCCATTCCACCTCCATTGGCTCAAGGTATTACGGTTCATACTCCAGCGAGCAGCTAAAGATTCTGGTGTAAGAAAAGTTGTATCCATGAGAACTCCTTTTGTGTCATTCAGTTTAATATGTGAATACTGCACACAAAATTAATATATCAAGTAATTATGTCCATGCATACCCCTGGTATTTTTTACTCTTTAACAAGGTTGAAATTCTTACTGAACAGTTATCTCCGAAGTTTTAGGTAGATAAAGAATGATATTTATAGAAATTCTATTGACATAAATTAACTGAATGTGCTTTTTATGTCATACAGATGTACGAATGTATAGCTTATACATAATTAAAAAAGGGGAAGAAAATGAGTCTTAAGCTAGCACAACAAATTGAAGCTCGCATGAAGGCTCAAAACTTTAGTGTTATGGGTCTTGAGACTAAAGCAGGATTAAAGCCCCACGCAGTGCGTAATATTTTGATTGGAAAGTCCAAAAGGCCTAGTGCAGTTAATTTGCAAGCTATTGCGGATACTTTAGGATGCAGTATAAAAGAACTTTTGTCAGAACCTCCTATTTCTCAAGAAGATGCCGCTGGTTTTTCGAGAAACGACATTCTTAAAATGAAATATTCTGACCTTTCTAATCATGATCTTATGTCAGAAGTAGTAAAAATTGTTGATTCACTCTTGCGCAAAAAAAATGTCACCATTGACCAATTTTTTGTTTGTCTTCAAGAAGTTTATCTTCAATCTATTCAAAAAGATCCAGGTGCTGTTGATGTAGAATTTGCAAACTGGTTTGTTGATCTCATGACTGAGTAGAATGCTACATAAATTTTACGACATTTGAGTCATCTGCTTTATCTGAGTCAAGAGGAAGGCAAACTTTTGTGTGAAACTGCCCTTTTTCTTTTTCTGTGAATTCATAACCAAACCCATTTTTAAGACATAGCTGGCGCAATGCAGAACTTTCTATAAAAAATTCAAACAGGTATTTTTGTTCAAGATATGGCTGTGCAGAAGGGCCAATATTATAACGATTATCCAGGATTTCCAAATGCACAAATCCGTTTTCTTGCTTCACGGTAATCGAAATCTTTCCTTTATTAGGCATGCTACAAATAGGATGCCCAATAACATTGAGTAGGATAGTTCGCGTAAGCAAAGGATCTCCTATAAATATCAAATCCTGAGGACATTTTACGCAGAACACTATACTGCGTTTTTGGATCAGATCATTGAAATACATTTGAGCTTGGTTAAGCTCTTCACTAATTTTTATTGGGTCTTTTTTATAAGATACCCATGTTGCCCCATATGAAAGATCTTCCGCTAACTCTTTTGTTGTATTAATTAAATCTAATTTTTCCGCATAACTTGAGTACGATGAACTGTTATTTGAGCTAACAACATATTCCATGGATTTATAAATGACCCTTGTTGTTTCTTTAAATCGTTGAATGAGAAGGCGTTGAATTGAATTATAAGCTTCTAATGAACCACGATAAGAAATCTCAGCATTAACTAATTGTCCTACACCGGAATTTG
>JBAXJB010000070.1:0-3988 GCA_037138055.1 Alphaproteobacteria bacterium
CGTCCCTGCTGCTGCCGCCCACCTCTTCGCTGCTGCTGCCCGACTCTTCGTCCCTGCTGCCCGCCTCCTCATCGCTGTCGCTGTCCTGCCATTTGCGCTGCGGCCGCCTGCGCTCCACGCCCGTGTGCACCGCGCTGGTGCGCGGTGTGGCGTGCACCGCTGCAGCCGCGCGAGCCCCAGCCCCACCTCCTGGCGCAGCTGCTAGCGAGCCGTGCAGCTGTATGCTGCTGGGGCTGAGGCGCGTGATGCAGGTGATGGTGCTGCCATGAGCCAGCCGCGGGATGGACCCCTGCCGGAAAACAAGGGCGTGCCGGTTGCCACGGCTCCGCACCTGCGCCTGCAGGGGTTGGCCAGCCGCTGCGCCGTTGACCACAAAGCTGGCAGTCAGATCCACCGGCATCGGTGCATCGGGCCACCAGGCCTGCACCACGCCTTTGCCAACACACAAGCTGTCTTTTGCGACAACTTTTTCAGTAACACGCAGCTTCTGCAGGTGGTCATTTTTTTATTGACTCGTCAAGGGAGCAAACAGAGGTTGGCACAGAGAAATTCAAGGCCCTTTCCTCGGCAGTACGTCACCCCACGCACCAGAGCCCCCTGCTCACCATGGGCCACTCGTCCGCGACTGGCCTCTCGGCCTCCAGGCTTGACAGCAGCGCCGTGATCGCAGGCAGCCGGCTCCCCTGGGCGGGCTTCGTGCCGCAGCCCAACCACGCGGCAGCCTGACAACTCTGGAAAGTTGGTCAGGCCCATAGAGATTTTTGACCCTCAGGCGATGCGGCTCTCAATTGTCGCCCCCCAGGGGTGCCCGTCCACCTCCAGCCGCAGCTGCACGGCCACGGGCAGCTCAACGCCGGGGAAGCAGGCGCGCATCATCCCCGCTGGAATGCGGAAGCCCGGGGAGCCTGAGCTCCTGTGGGTTGTGAACTCCCAATCCTGCAGGATGGAGTGCATTCCGGGTAGGGTCAGCGGGCAGAGGGTGTCGAATCGAGGAGCTGTGCGCCAGGAGTGCCACCGATCTGCAAGCCACTCCCCAACCAACCTACCACTGTCCACACTGTGCCGGCTGCTGCGCCGTCGTCCTTGGCATCCTCCAACAACTCCTCCGCACCCCTCGCTGCCGCGGCCGCCGCCTCGCCGTGCGGGCCGTGCTGTGCCGCTGCGCCGTCCAATGATAGATGCTTTATGGCATCGCTTGGGCGAAGTCAAAAAACGGAATAGTGGCGACTCTGCCGAGCAAGTAGAAATTTTATTAAGTGCCGCTGACCGTGCTATTGAAAGTTTTGAAAGCGGTTTTAGAGAAGTTGAGCAAATTCGCAAGCGCGCGAACAAGGAGTTGGGCCGTCATACCGCCAGTGATAATATTTGTTTTGATGGCGTATCACGTGCAGCACATGTAACAGATGCAACTGACTGGCGTGTTGAGTTCCCATTGGTTGTTCTGAAGCCCGATTATGAATCTGAAATTCCTGGTTTAGTTAAAGCTTGTGTTGAATTAGGTCTTACGATTATTCCTCGGGGAGGCGGCACTGGCTATACCGGTGGCGCTATTCCTCTATATGCCATGTCTGCGGTGATTAATACTGAGAAGCTTGAGCAAATTGACGGTGTGAAGAGCAAGCGCTTGCCGGGCATTGATCATGAAGTGCCTACGATTTTTACTGGTGCTGGAGTGGTAACCCGTCGTGTATCAGATGCTGCAGAGCATGCTGGACTAGTATTTGCAGTTGATCCTACTTCTGCTGATGCAAGCTGTATTGGCGGCAATATTGCCATGAATGCTGGCGGTAAAAAGGCAGTTCTCTGGGGAACCGCTTTGGATAATCTTGCAAGCTGGCGCATGGTTGATCCGCAAGGTAATTGGTTGGATGTGGAGCGTCTTGAGCACAACCTTGGCAAGATTCATGATGTTGCTACTGTCCGTTTTCAGCTGACATGGTCTGACGGAAATAGTGAGCCTGGCCAACGGATTCTGAAAACAGAATTATTAGAAGTTGAAGGCAAACGTTTCCGCAAAGAAGGTTTAGGTAAAGACGTCACAGATAAGTTTTTATCTGGTTTACCTGGTGTTCAAAAAGAAGGTTGTGATGGATTAATTACCAGTGCCACTTGGATATTGCATCGTATGCCTAAGTTTATGCGTACTGTTTGTCTCGAGTTTTTTGGTCAAGCGCGCGAAGCTATCCCGAGTATTGTGGAGATCAAAGCCTATTTAGATGGCTTGAGCAAAGAGGGTGGCCCCATTTTGGCTGGTCTTGAGCATTTGGATGATCGTTACTTAAAAGCAGTTGGCTACTCCACAAAATCCAAGCGCAATAGTTTGCCCAAAATGGTCTTGATTGGGGATATTGCTGGCGATAATGAAGAGGCGGTTGCAGCTGCCACTAGCGAAGTTGTGCGCATGGCGAACTTGCGTGTTGGTGAAGGCTTTGTTGCAGTCAGTACAGAGGCTCGTAAAAAGTTTTGGTTAGATCGTGCCCGCACAGCGGCTATTGCTCGCCATACCAATGCATTCAAAATTAATGAAGACGTAGTCATTCCCTTGCCGCCGATGGGTGAGTACACCGATGGCATTGAGCGTATCAATATTGAGCTATCTCTAAAAAATAAATTACAAGTACTCGCTGGTCTAGAATTATTTCTGAAAAAAAGTGCTTTGCCATTAGGTAAGAGCGATGAAGAGTATGAGATCCCAACTGCAGAAATCTTAGGAGATCGTGTTCAGCAGGCTCTAGAGCTCATTACTAAAGTTCGTACTCGCTGGAGTGATTGGCTTACGCAGATGGACACCTATTTCCCACAACTGCAAAACTACAGTTTGCGCGCCTCATGGAAAGAAGAAGTGCGCTCTGAATTGCGCATTATCTTTGGGGGTCTAGCATTCGAACCTATTCTTGCTAAGCTTGAAGCGATTCATAAAAATATTTTGCGCAAACGGGTATTTATCGCTTTACATATGCATGCTGGTGACGGCAATGTACATACGAATATTCCAGTGAACTCTGATGACTATGAGATGTTGCAAGATGCACATCACTCGGTCGATCGCATCATGAAGTTAGCCCGCTCTTTAGATGGCGTGATTTCTGGTGAGCACGGTATTGGCATCACGAAGCTTGAGTATTTAACCGAAGCAGAGCTCAAAGATTTCCGCAGTTATAAGAATCGTGTCGATCCTGAAGGGCGCTTTAACAAAGGTAAGCTCATGCCCCATGCGGATCTGAGCATGGCCTATACACCGAGCTTTGGCTTGATGGGGCATGAGTCCATCATCATGCAGCAAAGTGATATCGGAGCGATTGCTGATAGCGTGAAAGATTGCTTGCGCTGCGGTAAGTGCAAACCAGTTTGTGCGACCCATGTACCTCGCGCTAATTTGCTATATAGCCCACGCGACAAAATTTTGGCTACCTCATTATTAATAGAAGCCTTCTTATACGAAGAGCAAACCCGCCGCGGTGTTTCTATTCGTCATTGGGAAATGTTTGATGATGTGGCGGCACACTGCACTGTGTGCCATAAATGCTTGACACCTTGCCCTGTCAACATCGACTTTGGTGATGTGACCATGAATATGCGCAACCTCATGCGTAAGATGGGCCAGCAACGTTTTAACCCAGGCACAGCAGCATCAATGCTTTTCTTGAATGCAACCAGTCCAGAGACCATTAATTTGGTTCGTAAGGCCATGATTGGTTGGGGTTATAAGCTACAACGTCTGGGCAATGACGTTCTGCGTAAATTTGCTAAAAAGCAAACTGCTCATCCCCCTGCAACCGTTGGTAAGCCGACCATCACTGAGCAGGTCATTTTCTTTGTAAACAAAAAAATGCCCGGTAATTTACCTAAAAAAACTGCCCGTGCTTTGTTGGATATTGAAGATGCAAACTATGTGCCGATTATTCGCGATCCGAAAACAACTTCTGCTGATACCGAAGCGGTATTTTATTTCCCGGGCTGTGGATCTGAGCGCCTTTTCTCACAAGTG
>JBAXJB010000071.1:0-3888 GCA_037138055.1 Alphaproteobacteria bacterium
TTCATATTCGGTGCATCGCTCTTTGGGCTAATGTCTCGTGACTACACTATCTAGTGGATTAAATAGTCCTTCGGGAATAAGCACAGATGGTCTGGGAAATTTATATTTTTCAGAAGAAGGTACTCAGGATATAAAGTCGACGTCAGTGAATGGTGGAGCTATTACTACAGTTGCTACTGGATTAAGTCTAGTTCATGGTGTGTGGGCTGATAATTCAGGTAACGTTTATTTTTGTGAACTTGGAAACAATGACATAAAAAAAGTTTCAGTCAGTAGTGGCACTGTTAGTACAATTGCTACAGGATTGAGTAATATATTTCAATTATGGGGAAACAATCTTGGTTCTTTATATTATACGGAGCTTTCTGGTAACGTAGCATCTGTGCCTACGTCAGGAGGTTCAAGCACTACTATCTTATCTGGTTTATCTACTCCAGACGGAATTTATGGTGATGGAAATGGATTTCTATATTGTATAGAAGAGGGCAGTAAAGACCTTAGGAAAATTTCTATAGCAGATGGACATAGCTCAATTCTTGTGAGTGGGTTGAATCAACCACGTGGGGTTGCTGTCGATAACTCAGGAAACGTATATTTTTCTGATATTGGCACAAATACCATTAAAATGCTTCAAGCAGGCATGACAAGTCCAGTAACTATTGCTGATGGACTAGGCCATCCTTATATGCTGTGTGTTGATGGAGCTGGTAACATATACTGCGCGCAACAAAGTAACAATACCATTTGTAAACTCTTCATTCCGAATCTTACCATAGAAGTAGATGGCACTGATAGTGCAACAGTATCTGCTCCATTAGCAGCGACCACTGTTCACAAAACTGGTGCTGGTACAGCTGTGCTTTCGGGTAATAACTCTTCGGTATCAACTTTAGAAATTGACGCAGGGCTTGTCAAAGTTGCTGCCACTAACAACATGGGGGCTTCTCTTGCATTTGCAGGTGGAAACTTAGAAGTAACTAGTGGCACAGTCGCTGTTCCAACAGCTGCTATGACTCATGCCGGAACTATTACAACAGATGCATCAGCTGCTGTTTCTTCAATTGCAGCACCATCTGGCGCTGCACTACTTACTTTAGCTGGGTCTGGCGTGGTTACTGCTGGCGACATGAGTGCAAGCGCTACTCCACTTTCTATTCCGGGCATTATGCATGTTGGCGCATCAAGTGCTAGCAAAATGCCTACAGGTGTTGCAACTGTACCAAGTGGTGGATTAGTAAAAATTATGGGCAATACTGCATCTAGCGTTCCAGGTGCTACCGAAATACAAAGCGGTGCTGTTCTAGAAGTAGCTGACAGCGTAGCTGTTCCTGCCCATACTGGCGCTGATATTTTCGGTACCCTGAAATTTAATTCTGGTTCAGAACTAAAACTAGGCAGTGGCTCAACTTGGGCACGTAATATATCAGTTGGTACTGCACTGTAGTACTTATTAAGTTTGGTTGGTCCCGCGGTTTAGGCCGTGGGATCCATCTACACTCCTTAGTTTCTCTATGGCTTGACCATAGAGTCCAGTCCTATAAAATCCACTGAATAACATCAAATTACTTTCCTGGAACCTCAACAACCCCCAAGTTTTTCTCAAACCGCCGCACTAAAGGCCTATCGGTTCGCAAATCTTTCAATTCAATATGAATACTCGTGGGCACTTCTTGTAACACGACGTTCATATTATCGCGTACAGGATATTGATTTTGTAAAAGGTACGCTTCCTGTTCTTGCGCTGAATTTTTTACAGCTATGTTGGCGATAATATCTTTGGGGTGCAGCTTCGGGTGCGCGATGCCAAGCAAACTATCGGCTGATTGTGTTTCATCATTCATATAATTTGGAGGGTATTCATCCGTACTCTCAATTGTGTTATTTGCCAAATCACCACCTTGAATGACACAGCCCACCGTCACTTCTACACAGCGTTGTAATCCTTTAACCACATGGCGAACTTTGGTAATTTTTCCTTCAAATTTACCATCTGCTTTTAGCGAATCATCAATGGTTAAATCACGTCCTAAATTCCAGGGCAGGGTGCATAATACCTGTATGCACCTGGCCGATGCCCTAAGCTGCGCTTGTGCAATTCGGCTAGCATAAGTTATAAATTCCGTACCTTGACTAGTTTCAAAAAACATTGCCCGTTCACTTTTTGGCAGCTCTATTGCAATGGGAATTTTTCGCAATCGGTGGTTTGTGAATCTATGTTGGCAATGGTTCAACTGTCCTTGAATCACCATGTGTTCAACCCTGGGTTGGTTATACTGCCACCGTATTTTTAACGTTGTGTTGAAGTAATGAATTTTTGCATGTATTTGCTTTTCTTCAGGTCCTGCACAAATCTTTTTTGTGTACGGTTTTAGTTCATGTTTATCCATAGAAATTATCGTTGAATGCTCAACTCGGTAACCACTTTGGCGCCGCCCCAATCCCAGCCGTTGATCATTACCTGGCCAATGATTTGTCACTGAATTTGGCGTAAGCGTTGCCATGATTTTTTCAGGAAAAGCCCGTGCAATATACGGTGATGCATTAAATACGCCGCCCAAATGCTGCGTCCAATGCACTTTTAAATCAATAATTACACGCCCTAATGGCATGGAAATTTGCTGAATTTTAAATGACCTTTCAATGTATTGACCGCTCACATCAACACACCTGTTTCCCTTAAAATAATCGCTCAAACCATTTTCACCTGTGACCTTATTCCAATAAAAAAGTACATTGCAACTTTCTAAATAATCACTTGGTTTTGGATCTTTCCCTTGAAAAAATACAGGCTTATATTCCAGCGATTTAGCCGCCAAAAGCGTTTTTAAATCCTCCTCAAAAGTGGGTGAAATTCCCAGTACTTCAATTTTTGTTAAGCGCTGATGATGTTCAAATTGCCCCGAAACCACCCCCTGAAACAACAACGTCTCATCATCAAAAATTCCTAAATACGCACCATCAGGAGGTGCAAAATTCCCAACCACCAAACGTGCACTGGCCACATGCCCTTCTTGGTGGGTAATGAAAAATTGCACTACATCCCATTTGCATAAACGGGCATTTGAATAATCCCCCCATGCGTTTGTAAAACAAAGCTTAAACATGTCTCCTCCTAGATAATAAAAAACCGCAGTATTGCTACTGCGGCTTGGGTTGGTTATAGCGATGTGACTATATTTATTAGATGACTTATTTCTCTGATTTTTGCTGAATAAGCATTTCTACTGTTTCGAATGGTCGCCTTTTATACTGCAGTTGAACATCAATCAATTTCCATAACTCATCTATGACTGAGATTAGTTTTTCGGATGGGTCAGTCGCAGTATCAACTTCCTCAGAATTTGTGCTGATTGCGCTTCCATTTGGTATTATAGGGTCGGCAATTTCAAGAAGTGGTAGTAAATTTGGACTTGCTGTATTTTGCGATAACAAACCCTCAGAAGCTTGCAGCTCCGTTCTTTCAGTAGTCAGTGGGTGCAGCAAGTCAGAAGTTATTATGTCCCTTCGTATATTTGCCATTTGAATAGCCGACCCAAGAACATGAAGCAGATTACGTTGTGCTGGAACGCTGGAAAAAGCCTGCTCTGCATCACTGATACTAGGATAATAATCAGCAACTTTTAAGTATCTATAAAATTGAAATACGGTGTACTGAGGAAAGTTACAATAAGAATCAAAATCTAGCTTAAACGCTTCATGTATTTTCATTGTTGTTTTTACAAGTTGAGCTAATGTTCTATTTTCTGACTCTGTTTTACGACTTGCTATGTTATTACAGTTTTCTATCCAATAACTGCTAAGAGCATCTTCAGTATTACTCTGTGCAATAGTAATAAGAACCCTCTGCAAAATTTCAGACTAGATAAGTATTTTGGTTTATTTGAAGGA
>JBAXJB010000072.1:0-3811 GCA_037138055.1 Alphaproteobacteria bacterium
AGAGATTTTTAATAAAAATTTAGGTCCCGTTGCACTTCAAACTTGAATGTGGCATACTTTGAGTTATATAAGAATAAAATTAATAATTCCATCTGAAAGTGTACC
Organism: Alphaproteobacteria bacterium; assembly: GCA_037138055.1. Classification (GTDB taxonomy): domain Bacteria; phylum Pseudomonadota; class Alphaproteobacteria; order Paracaedibacterales; family CAITNM01; genus CAITNM01. The sequence goes on from JBAXJB010000072.1 coordinate 106, forward strand.
CGTCCTTGAAAACACCATGGGCGCATTTAGATATTGCAGGTCTGGCTTGGGATAAAGCCGATAAGCCATTAACAGGCAAAGGTGCCACAGGCTACGGTGTTCGTTTGCTTAATGAATTTTTGGCTAAGAATTTTGAAGCTTAAGGTATTTACTGACCCCCTCTGGCTAAGGCCATAGGGGAATTCTATTCGCATATACTTTCATAAAACGCAATTCACCTATCTAAAAATTAAGTATTTGTAAACTATTGTAAAGAATTAGTTAACAAAATCTATTGTAATTTACCTTTTTTGAGCTATCTACACTAAGTGGAAATTTCTTAAAAGGTTTTTTTTTATGGAGAAAATTTTATTAAGTCTATTTTTGCTAACATCAACAATTTACAGCATGGAGGTGCCAAAACTGGAAGAGCCTGAATTATCAAGAAAGGTAAGTGCAAGTCATAGATTTTTAGTAGGCGTTAAAGAACTGGCACACAGCATTGGTTTGTCTAAGCCGTTACAAGCTATCGAAGGTAGCTTAAGCAATTTGTCAGAATCTTATAGGTATAACAACCTATTGGCCAATGTTAAATTTACTGCGTGTGTGCTTGCTCCTGAGCTACGAGAAAAGTCAGACATTATATCAGTAAGACTTTCTAGGAAAGACATAAATGTACTTCACCAAAAGCTATTTCTTATTCGAAATTGTGTAATGGAGATAGCTGAAAATCAAAACCTAGAGCACTTTGCGCCGTTAATGATACGAGAGCTACATTTGTCAGACGGTGCTCTATCGGTGGCTTCTAGGGCAATGGATGCTGTAGAAGATTGTAAGGTTAATATAATGTTGAGAACATTTACAGCGGTTGCCCAGGTTTTCGACAGAGAGCTGGCACACGATATTAAAGATGAAATATTGACTGATATGCTTCGTAGCTTTGAAAGAGTGGGAGGATTAGTTTCTCTTATAAGTGTCGATCTCTTTAAGAGAGAAGATATTTATCATATGGAAGAAATTAGTGAAGCACTAAATACACTGAAGCCACTGTTTAAAAAAGCCAATGCTTAGTAGTAATTGTTAGATTCAATAAAAAAGGCCGGGGAAACCCGGCCTCTTTCGTTGTGTGCTTCTAACTTAACGACGGTTGCCGAATAATTGCAACAATGCTAAGAACATGTTTAAGAAGTTCATGTACAAACGTAGGGCGCCAAATAAAGCTTTTTTACCTGATGTTTCGTTGTCATCGTTTGCGTAGTAAATTTCCTTAATCATTTGCGTGTCATAAGCTGTAAGGCCTGTGAAAATTAGTACTGAAAGTACCGAAATAGCAAACTGCATTGGTCCACTGTGCATGAACATGTTCACAACGCTTGCGATGATAATTCCAAGCAAGGCCATAAATAAGAATGAACCGAACTTGCTTAAATCACGCTGGGTTGTGTATCCGTAAAGGCTAGTGCCTGCAAACATACCTGCTGTAATGAAGAAAACTTTTGCAATGCTTTCACCAGTGTATAGCAAAAAGATGCTAGCCAAAGAAAGGCCAAGTACGCCTGCAAAAGCCCAAAAAAGTGTTTGTGCGCTTGCAAAAGTCATTTTGCCGATGCGTGCGCTTAAAAAGAATACCATTAGCAATGGACCAAAAAGTACCAAATACCTAAGTGGTGTTCCGAAAATAAGCTGCATCATTTCTGGTGACTGAGCAGTTAGATACGCAGTTATTCCAGTAATGCTTAGGCCTAGGGCCATAAAGTTGTAAACCCGTTGCATGTATGTGCGCAGACCTGCGTCAATTTCCTGTGCGTGGGCAGAAGTACGTGTGATTGGATCAAAATTATTGGACATATTATCCTCCTTTTTCATATGAGCAGATCATAGCATGTTTTTTAAAAAGAAGCCAAAGGACTAAAAATTGAGCTATTCAGCTATAGTTATTCTCTCAATTCGCTTAAGGGATTCTTGCTTGCCTAAAATTGACATCACTTCAAACAGGCTTGGTGAAACAGACCTCCCAGTTATGGCAACGCGAAGTGGTGCAGCTAACTGACCTAGTTTTATGGAAAATTCCTCAGCGGCGCTGCGTAGTATTGCTTCAAGCGCATCATGAGTAAAATCACAGGCTTGCAGTTTGGGCAAAAGATTTTTCAAGTGAGCAATATTTTCAGGGGTAAGTAGGGCAATTGCTTTTTCATCATGCGGCAACGTTTGAATATAAATAATGGCGCTTTCTGCCAGTTCAACCGTTGTTTTGGCGCGTTCTTTAAGGCCCGTCATGCCTTTTGAAATATGACTTTCTTCAGTCGTTGATATGGACCGCGCAATCTGCTTTTCAATAAGTGGTTTGATTAGGTTAACCAAACGGGTGTCATCTGCCAGGCGAATGTAATGGCCATTTAAATTGTGAAGTTTTGCCATGTCGAAACGGGCAGGGGAACGGCCGATTCCTTCTAATGTAAACCATTCAATGGCTTGGGCTTCGCTAATAATTTCATCATCACCATGGCCCCAACCCAGACGTAGCAAATAGTTTTTCATGGCCTCTGGCAAAAAACCTAGGTCTTTGTACATGTCGGCACTAGTGGCACCGTGACGCTTTGATAGTTTTGCTCCATCGGCCCCATGAATAAGGGGAATATGAGCGAATTCAGGGACATTCCAACCCATTGCCGTGTAAATATGGTGCTGACGAAACGCATTGGTTAGGTGGTCATCGCCGCGGATAATATGGGTGATTCCCATGTCATGGTCATCTACCACTACGGAAAGCATGTATGTAGGCGTGCCATCTGCACGAAGCAAAATCATATCATCTAGCTGATTGTTTTGAACGGTAACCGGTCCTTGGACTTTGTCTTGAATGGTAAGTGAATCTTGCTGAGGGGATTTGAACCGAATAACCGGCTTAATACCCGCAGGTGCGGTTGATGGATCGCGGTCACGCCACATGCCATTGTAACGAGGGGGCAATTTTTTAGCGGCTGCTTCGTCACGCATGGTTTGTAATTCTTCTGGTGAACAATAGCAATGATAGGCTTTTCCATCGCTCAATAGCTGGTGGGCAACCTCTGCATGACGTGAAGCGCGTTCAAATTGAAAAATGGGTTCTTCATCGGCTTTAATGCCAAGCCAATTGAGGCTTGAAAAAATAGCATCTACTGCTTCGGGGGTTGAGCGTTCCCGGTCGGTGTCTTCAATGCGTAGCAAGTATTTGCCACCGCAGTGCTTTGCGAACAGGTAATTAAACAGTGCAGTACGTGCACTGCCAATGTGTAAATATCCAGTGGGTGAGGGGGCAAAACGAAGACGAATGGTCATTTACTGTTTGTCCTCGTCCTTCATGCCATCTTTAAAGGCCTTCACGCCCTTTGCAAGGTCACCCATAATTTTGGGGATTTTCCCTGCGCCGAACAACACTAAAACAATCAACAAAACAATAATTAAATGACTTGTGCTTAATCCCATAATTTTCAGTCTGCATAAGGGCCAATTAGATGAAATGTACACCGAATGGGGACTTTCGTCAAAAGTGTCTTGGTTGAACTATGCAAGAAGCAGCATGATTAAGATGCGCATTATTACATCAACACATGCAAATTTTGCATTTTAAAATTTACTTTCTATTAACAAATATGGTATGGAATGAAGTTGAATGTTCGTATAAATTAGCTTTAGCGATACATTCATAGCGATACATTCATAGCGATACATTCATAGCGATACATTC
>JBAXJB010000073.1:0-3699 GCA_037138055.1 Alphaproteobacteria bacterium
CCGATTCTCCTGACTCTTCAATGACAATTTCAACTACAGCTAGTGCAGCTAGATCTGATTCTCCTGACTCTTCAATGACAATTCCAGTAGAAGGTCATATAACTAATAATCTAGAATTTTTCCTTAAATCAGACGTATTACCTAAGTTTCTTAGACAAAATTTAGACGAAATGTCAGAGAAAATGAAAGCCAGAGAGTCTGGCAAAATAACCATATACGTTCCCAGAAGTCCTATTGCTAAACTGACGGCTTTCCTTTTTCCAATGCACAATAGAGAATTTAAAGCGAACAATATTACTAGCTGTTTTTTAGGAGCCCCATATGGTCCTGCAATTATAAAATGTATTGTAAATATTTTTACTAGTGAAGCATCATCAGACGCTAGGGTAACTGATGAAGAAATAGTCAGTCAAAGTATTAAAATTATTACAGAAAGTTCATCTTCATCTTCTAAATTAAGGGGGAGAACGAGAAAAGCAATATCAGAAGACATACATGAATTTTTAGAAACATTAAGAGATTCTATAGCAGAAAGTTCAGATAAAGACCTGCCAATAAGTATTTTAATGAGCTATCTTTGGGAAAAATCTGCTACATATGCAGATGCTATAGAAGGCCTGAATATTTATCCAAGCACCACTGAAGTAGCACATACTGAAGGACATAGACAAGAAGAACCAAGGCTTATTGCTGAATTAAAGGATTTCGATCCAACCAATAGATTCCCTATATTAATGGAAAAAGTCGTACTTAATACTGGAAAACCTCACGGTGATTGCGCAGAAGTTACTGTTAGAAATTTCTTAAATTTAGCTATGCTAAATCACAATGGTAGTGTCAAAGATGAATTTCATGAGCTTGTTAGAAATTCTCAACTTTTAAGCTCATTATATAGCCTGATAAATCCCAGCTTAAACCTAAGAAATGACATAGAAAAAGCACAAGAATGGAATAATGTATTAATATCAATAGGTATGAACTGTACCGAATCGAATCCTGACACAGAGATGAAGGCGGAATTTACAAACTTTATTAAAGCTTTAAACGTTCTTTTAGGTTTACCCTCAATCGCAAAATCAAATCTATGTATCCAATTTCAAGTAATTTGCCAAAGCCTTTCCAAAGACCAAACTATTAAATGGCGAAGAAAATCAGATGCTGGTGGTCGATGGCGCACAACTGATATTATTAGCCCTGACATCTCAAATTATGACGAAATAATATTCGCAAGTGAAAAAGACGGAAAAATTCTCAAAAATTTTACAATTCATCAATCTTGCGGACATGCTTATATTGCATAAAGATTTTACTCAGTTAGTTGTTTTTGCAAGTATTGCCATGTATCTAAAAAATTCATTTATCCACAAGCGCTTTTGAAAAATTTTCAAAACCATCTAACGTTGCTGCGAAACGTTTTTGATCATCTGGGTTTACAAACCCTTTATCATCAAAAGCTTGAAATGACCCACCTAGGCTGAACATTTCGGGATATACGTAATTTCCTAAACCTTCCAATGGAACACGCGTATGCCAAAGCCCGCGAATACCCGCAATTGGACCTGGGGATGCTGCCATAAGTAAAATTGGCTTTTGCTTCAATGGCATTGGGCGAACTCGTGAAACCCAGTCAATAACGTTTTTTAACACACCTGAAATAGAATAATTGTATTCAGGAGATGCAATAATTAATGCTTTGGCTTGATCAACGGATTTTGCTAGCTTTTGAACACTGTCTGGAATTCCAACCGCTTCAATGTCGCCGTTATATAAGGGAATAGAAATATCATTTAAATTCCCAATATCTGAAGAAGAGCACTTAAGATGCTCTGCTGCCATATAAAGCAACTTAGTGTTTAACGAATCTTTTCTTAGGGAGCCTGATAGAAAAAGGTATTTCATAATGTTCAAGTAAAATTAAGACTATAAGCCAGTCTAACCAAAATTATAGTTTTGCAAAACACCTAAATACCAGTTAGAATAATGGTATTCCTTTATAAAAGCATTATATGGATATATCTAAAATCTCAACTCACAGTGTTAAAAACACAAAGAAACTTGGAAAAATTTCAAGTGGTGAAGGAAATTTTTCGCTTGAAGAAACAGCTGAAATTATTAAATCAGCAGCGCCTACCGAGATTAAATTTAGTTCAATTGATGCTTTATTCTTAAATTTGGACCTGCGCCGCAAAGGGCAAAAGCATGCTGTTGAAAAAAGTGAAAAACTTTTAGAACAGCTTGATGATTTACGCCTTAGCATTATTACAGGTAGTATTCCAAGAGATACGTTGAAAAATTTATCATCTATATTACAAGATAAAATTGAAACTGTTGCTGATGAACGTTTGCGCAACATTCTTTTGGAAATTGAAACACGCGCTAAGGTTGAATTAGCAAAATTGGAAAAAATGGGTCAGTAATAAAGTAAAAACGTCTTCAGATTTTTACCTTTTCTGTTACTTAAGAAATCAAAAACCCCCCTCAAAAATATGAAGGAGGTTTTATGATATTTGGAGATTTTTATGAAAACGTTTAGGCACACCTAAACCATAAACACAAACAATTAGCTAATATTCGTGCTTACTGTATTTCATTGTGCCTGAAATTTTGAATTTCACAAGCAATTTGAAAGTTATATAAGAAGTTTTTCTTGCATTATTCTTTTAGTTTACACCAAAAGATAAATCACTCAAATTAAGTGTTTTTTAATTAATTTTTATTAATAATATGTATTGTTTGCTTATTTTTAAATATTAAACGCTACTCATTCACCCCCCTAAGCATTGAAATGAAATGATAAAATTAAAAGGTTTAATAATAGCAGGTTTTTTAATAACCCTAGCTGCAGCAACAGGATTTGCCGCAGCAGATTTTCCAATAGAAGAAGTACCTACCCCTGGTTATTTTAACATCATTGTAGCTAAGCTAAGTATTGTAGACCCTATACAGGATGCTGTGCTGCCTATACTAAGGTCGTGCAGAACCTTAGCAAAACCACTAAAAGCTATTTTGTTAGAATCAGAAGAGACAGCAATAATACACGGTGCAGAAGTAACGTACAGCAAAACTGGATTTCTTCCTTTTTACACAAAATTCTGGTGCACCGGCGTGCGCTTAACAATCGAATTTTTAGCAGAAATATTGTACGGGCGAAGGGACTGTAAAAAACATCGCTGTAGTAATTCTGATGAAAATCACCTTATAAGAATGACAAAATTCAGAGAGAACACGGGACGTTTTTTAACAAGGTCACAAGAATTATTTGAAAATGAAGTGATGCTTAGACAAAGGTCAATGATACAGTGGACTGAAATGGCATTAGATGGATCGATACTGTTTTTAGAATCGTTATATCAAGACGAACCTTGTCTAACGCGCGCTGAAAATGTAGGCTCAGTGAAAATTGATTAATATAGTTACGATTCATGCCCCTAAAAGTTCCTTCCGTATTATGCTGCGCTGCCATTTTGCAAAAAGCAGATGGTAGGGTATTGCTTGTACAGCGCCCGCTGCATAAATCGATGGGTGGCATGTGGGAATTTCCTGGTGGCAAGGTTGAGCCTTTTGAAACGCCGCAAGAAACCATTGTTCGGGAACTGTTTGAAGAAATTGACATTCAAGTATCGATTGATGACATTGAACCCTTCACTGTCAATAGCAATCTAAAAGTGCACCAAATGGCAGAGTAAAAGTGCACCACTT
>JBAXJB010000074.1:0-3533 GCA_037138055.1 Alphaproteobacteria bacterium
CGAGGCGCTTGCGGTAGGCCGTCTCCGGTTCCCGCTCACCCTTGGGGAGGTAGTGCTCCTTGCAGCTGCTGCCGTCAGGGGAAGCGAGCAGGGCCCAGCAGTCGGCGGTGATCTGGAGGGCGTCCCGCAAGGAGGTTAGGGTAGGGTGCTGGGCCCAGGGGGTGTAGACGACAGCCAAGGCCGAGATCGGATTGGCTTGCACTGTGGCGATGCTGCAGTGGGGCGTGCAGGCTTTTACCAACAGGTGCTTGTGCCCTGAAAGGGATCCGTGCCAGTCAACTGAACAGTGACCAGAAAGGTATTGGAGACACCGTGGCATTGTGTCACCGCTTGAACAATTGGTTCACAGACCCGAGAACCAGCACTACAGATAGGGGGATCTGCGCCGAAACGGATGCCTACACTTGCCTCTAGGCGGGAGGAACCGTCTCTGATGGATGGTTATCGGAAGGGGCGGCGGGGAGTGTGTGGTTCGCAGAACCATCCAATGACCAGCTAGACAGCATGGTTAGAACATGCTTCAAGATTCAAGAGTTGCCGATGAAAAGCAGGTTTCTCTACGCGTTTCTTGCCATGAGCATACAGCTCAGTATTCCCGCATTTGCAATCGGTGTGCCAATGCAGGACAAAGTAGCGCTAACTCAGGAGAAAAGAATAGTCGACTCCGGATCAAGACATAATCCACGTGTCTCAAGCGTAGACTTCAGTGATCCATCTAAACTTCCAGCAGTTCAGTGGGCTCTTTTTGGGGCACAGATGGCAACTTTAATAGTGCTGGGATTAACTGTATGGAAGACCTGGGAAATGGCAATTGCAACTCAGCAGGCCGCTAAAGCCACTACAGATACAGTGGAAGAAATGCGAATATCAAGAGAAAGCGCTTCGGCGCCACATATTGTAGTTTACTTGGCTAGCCCTAGCAATAATATTGCTGAAATTATCATAGAAAACTTTGGGGAGGGAACCGCGAGAGATATCCAATTCAACATCAGTCCCCCTTTGCAAAGCTCCCTCTCTACGGATATTGGGCGTTTCTTTGAAACTCCAAAATGGCTACCACCAAGATCTCGACTGAGCCACGCCCTGGATGTATGGAGCTCATACTTTGCTTCAGACTATCCTAGACAATATAAATTCAAAATCGATTATATTGGAGTGAAAGATGGCAAGAATTATTCAGATGAGTACTTGTTAGACATAGATTCATTTCGACACATGGCCGCATGGGGCAAGAAAGATCTTGATGACCTAGTTGGCGCAATTGAGAAAGTTGCCAATGAGTTTAGGAGCCAGGGGAGGCGTAGAGAAAAATACTACAGCAACATCGAGACCGGGTTTCCATATTCAAGAAGATCTAGCTCATATTCCGAAGCGATCTTGACTATTCAAGCAATTTATGACGCACTTCAAGCAGAGAAGACTGATGGACTTATACATATTAAAACTCGGCCACTTCTGCACGGTCTAAGAACAGCCACTTTAGATGCAATCGCGGATCTTGACGATGGTATTGATGACAACGCTAGTCGACGCACGGCGCTGGTAAGCCTATTGATTCTTCTGCATAACGCCCGGATATGGAATGATATGGCTGATGAGAGTTTATCTGTGAGCATGGATCAAGCAATCAGCAAAGTTCTGTCGAATTTCCAAAGCCAACCGCCATCTGTCTAACATCAAGATCTAGCGGGCGGGTTCAAAATATGAGCATTACGACTCTTGCTGCTACCCGCCGATGATCTTTAGCGTTATACAGTCTGAATGAACTACCCTTCGCACGTAGCGTCGACCATGAGCCCAGATGAGTTCAAGGACTTAATTCCTAGGCTATCAGATTCGGAGATTGTTACCCGAATCGTGCTCCCTGGAGCCGCGGCACATGTGTCAGATGAAAATATCAACTATCTTTCCCTGCGAATAGCCGAAACCTTTGGGGTCGAAAGCGATGAAGTCAGGCTCCACGTTGTTGGTTCTGCAAAACTTGGTTTCTCTCTCTCAGAAAAACGCAAGAAGAATGGAGAGATCTTGCGTAGATATCGCCCGTTTGGAGCCGGCTCTGATATTGACTTGGCGATAATATCAGCAAAGGTCTTCAGCATGATTTGGTCTGATCTTTCAGGCTATGCATACAGAAACGCACAGTTTATGCCATGGGATTCCAAAAAGCTGGGTGATTACTTAGTGCATGGATGGCTTCGCCCAGACCACTTCCCAAGAGCACGGCTTCCTCGCTGCGACTTATGGAAGGATCTCTTCAGGTCGCTTTCCTCTGATAGGCGCTTCGGCTGGAAGCCTGTCAGGGGAGGATTGTTCTATGCTGAATCCGACATGGTCAGTTACTATTCTCGTTCCGTTAAAGAGTGCCGTCTAGCCTTGGAGCTCGTCCGATGAGAACTGCTGCCACTAACAAAAAGTCCGAGAGCTGATTGCTGATGTAAAAGATGGAAAGTTAATCCCACAGCCCGAGTTTCAGCGTCGTTTAGTTTGGACTCAGCGTGACAAGGATCGTTTTTTGGATACTGTAATTAAAGGCTTGCCCTTCCCGGAGATTTATATCGCTGACGGCGAAGTTGATCTTGAGACCGGGCAAGGCACCCAGTTATTGGTAGATGGATTGCAAAGGATAAACACTCTATCCCCATATTTCGAGGGAGATCCTGATCTTCGATTGCAGCAAGTTCTGCCATATCAGTTTCTTCCTGATGATGACAAGCGCGCCTTTTTGCAGTATGACGTTGCAGTTCGCAATTTAGGTGCGATTACCAGAGAACAGGTCGTAGAAGTATTTCAGCGCATCAATGCCACAAAATATGCTCTCACGGATATCGAGATAAACAATGCCGTCTACGGAGGCGCATTAAAGCAGTTCGCAGCAAGAATGGCGGAGCATTCATTTTTTTGTTCTCATCCTATATTTAATGCACAAGACTACAGGAGGATGGGCGATCTGCGCTTTGTTCTCTCCCTAATTTGCACTATAATCTCTGGATATTTCAATCGAGATGACGTTTTTGATGATTTGCTTTCGCGTTACAACGATTGTTTTGATCGCGAGGATGCTGTTAGAGACAGGATGAATCGAGTACTGGACTTTCTTGAAGAGTGTAATTTCGGGCCTCGATCAAGAGCATGGAAAAAAGCAGATCTTTTCACTCTTTTTGTTGAGGTTGACAGGCAATTCAATGAAGGCGCACGTCTCGAGTCGCCTAGTGATGTTGTTGAATGGCTTGAAGCTTTCTACCAAGCAGTTGATCGCGATCAGGCTGAAGACAATAGCCTAGCTGCCATCTACTATAAGTCTGCGATCCAGGCTACAAATGATCGAGGGAATAGGATTCGGCGTGGTTTAATTATTGCGGGCGTGCTTGAGCGGAAGCAAGAAAACGATACCTTAAGCCAACTAAGAGAGATCGGATTGATTCGCCCAATCAATCAAGAGGAGCTGGCTGTATAACAGCATCATTCACCCGTCCCGATCCACAGTATTGATCTACGGTTCAGTTTATCTGCATGCGGATGATCGATGGCGTTCA
>JBAXJB010000075.1:0-3371 GCA_037138055.1 Alphaproteobacteria bacterium
CAAATAGGAGCAGTACAAATATAAGAGGAATTGAGATTCCTTCAGCAACAGCAAGATCTTTGGAAATTTTGTCAGAAAGCGCAGAGTTGAATGTTGCAAAACCATTGACGTACACGCGAAGGCCTTGGAATGTTCCGTCATATTTTGCTGCCATTAACTTGCCGAGAGGCTTTGCATTTACTGGTTCTTTTTCTGTGGAATAGACGAAGAGGTATGCAGCTTTTTGGTCTTTGCTGGCAAGCGTAGAAGCACCACCGGCACTCCAGTAAGAAAGAGTCTTAGCGACACCTTTCTCAGCAGCAACCGATTTTTCAAGAGAAGCTGCAGCTGAGATAACGGCAGGATCATTAATTGATGTTGAAGATTTCACCTCAAGAATTACTGCCGGATCCTTAACATGGAAAGTGTCTGTTAAGTATCTAAAAACTTTTGCTGAATCGCTGTTGGGGTTTGAGTAGCCGCCGCCGGAGAGGCGTGGCACTGCTAGACCTGCGAGCACTCCCAGGCCAATGAGCGCAACAATGAATAGTGCTAATACGGATTTACGACGACTAACTACTGAATGGCCAAGTTTCTCAAACATGGATTAATTATTACACGGGGATAGAGAGTAGAATTAATGTGTGACCGAGAATACAAAAAAGCCGCTAATTCCAGCGAAAACTGCTGATGAAGAACAAAAAGATCCAGCTGAAGTTTCTATTGATAATTCTCGGGATGATGAAATTAAGCGCGACCGCCCGCCGCATTACGAATAAGTTAGATAACTATTCTGGATTTACTCTGTTGCAGGCTTGCTAGAACTGGGCCGAGAATCCGTTTTGTAGAATCCAGATCCTTTAAATACAACTCCGACATTTGCATAGACCTTACGAACTTCACCTTTGCATTCTGGGCAAACTGAGATTGGCTCCTCTGAAAAGGACTGAACCACCTCAAACTGGTGCTCACACGCGTTGCAGGCGTATTGATACGTAGGCATAGTGCGTATTGTAAGCAAGTGAGAAGATTGACCCTAATCGAAGGGAGAATGACCATGAAGTTGCGCTTAATCGCTGCAGCTAGCGCGCTTTTCCTTTTGCTCCCAACCGCCGCGCATGCAAATTCTTTAGTAGAAGCATCGCCGGCATCCGGGGCCGTATTGGGAATTGCCCCCAATGCAGTTTCAATTACTGGCGCATCTACTTTGCAGGCAGATGGCAATCAGCTTTCCGTAATTGATCCCAAGGGCAACCCTGTGGATGATGGATCTATAACTGTTACTGATGCTTCCGTTGTCGTCGGGCTAAAACCCTTGACTGCCGCTGGCGTCTATACAGTTTCATATACATTGTTGGCCGCAGGAGAAGCACCACTTCAAGGTTCTTACACATTCCTATTTAATGCACCGGCTGACATGGCTGCTGCATCTGCTTCACCGACTCCGACTCCGACAATATCTAAAACCGGTGGAGCAACGAGCTCGAGCCACGGAGCAGCTATTTTCGTGGTTGTAATTTTCCTTCTTGGTTGCGCAGTACTTCTATTCCTTCTTTGGTATGCGCGCACATTATGGCGCCAAACTCAGCGCAAGAAACGTAAGGCAACAAAGAAGAAGTCAGCACCAAGTACACGCGCATAATTAGAGGAGCAGTAGTTGTTAGAAGCTGTTGTAACACACTCACATGTGAGTTCTAATTCGCTTGTCGCAATTCTTTTTCCGATAGTAAAAGATATCTCGCTCATTTCAACAACGTTCCTGATTGGATTACTTTTTGCTATAGCTTTCTTCATTGAAGAGAAGAAAGGTTACTTGCAACCAGAAGCCCTTCGAGTCAAGAAGTTGGCCCAATTATCTGCAGTCATTTGGATCTCGACACTTGTTGGTTCTATCTTTATTGAACTTGCCAATATTCTTGATGAGAGTTTAGTTGGAGCTTTTAATCCCACTGTTCTGCGCTCATTCTTACGGCAAACAGTAATTGGACGTTCATACCTGGCACAATTGATTTTTGGTCTGATCGCAATCCTGCTTCTTAATAAGGCAAAAAAAGTAGGAGCCATCTATGGGGTGTTGGTTATTACTCTCCTTGCAACCATTTTGCCGATTTTTCAAAGTCACTCCAGCGGTCTGAGCAATCACACGCTGGCTATTGGTTCACTTGTCTTTCACGTTATCTTCATAACACTCTGGGTCGGTGGAGTTCTAGGCCTGATCGTTATCGCACCTCAGGAGCGAGTCGCTTCACTGAAGAGATTTAGTTCTTTTGCATTATGCCTCGAAACAAAAAAACACCTGAACCGAACGACACGCCGTCAGTGCAAATGCGCCCAGATTAGGCACCGTCCTAGTGCGGCGCTGCAGCGCAAGCAGGGCGGCGACCGGGTCGTCGGCCACGTGCGGACGCGCCGCCCCCGGCCGCGGCGCGGACGGCGCCGACAACACCGAGAGCGCCGGTTTCGGTCGCACCCAGCCCATCGCCACGGCTGTGCGCGCAGCAGACGCCCTGCCACGCCGACGCGGCGCAAACGACGGCGGGGCCGCAGCCATCCCTGAGGACCGCGCCCGCGGCGAGGCCCGCCAGTCCCGCGCCAAAGGAGCAGAGGCTGGAGCAAGCAGTCGACGGGGCGGCCAATGAACGAGCGACCAAGTCATTGTGGGAGTGGCTGGGGCCCGGTCAAAGGGCTGCAGCCCATCTCCACGGCCAGGCCCTCCCGGAAGGGGGTGGCACTTGAGTTTATGCTTGGGCATTGACTGCTTGGGACCGGCCTGGCGGCGGGCTCATCATGCCGTCCCTGGCGGCCCTTGGGCCTCGCTTGGGCCCTGGGTGCCAAGCCGAGTGTGGGCAGTCTCTCTCTCCTTCCGCGCGCTCCGTCACTGCGCCCACGAGTCCCGAGTCCCAGCGCCCCGGCCCGCGCCTTAATCAATTGCCTTAATCACAAAAATTCCTTCTCACCCGCTCCCGCCGGACAGCCGCCGAACGGCGATTATAACAGCGATGGGGCAAAACCCGGACTCCCGCGCGGGCAACCCGGACGTAGTGGTCGCCCTGGGGACTGTGAAACTGAACGAGCTCGATGAGTTCAACAAGCCCGAGCAGGCCGACTCCGCTGAACCGAAGCGCGTGCGGTCGGCGACGTGGTGCGCGCCGTCGCGCCGCATTGCGCCACCCGCCGCCGCCCCGAGGGACGCGCAACGGACGTGCCTGCGCGCACGAGCCCGCGCGTCCAACGCGCTCCGTGAAGCCGCGCCATCGGCGGCTTCAGAGCGCAGCGCGGAAACCACCCCCCCAAGCACAGCACCAAAGCAAACCCGCCGAAAAAAAAACCTCCCGCCAGGCGCGACGCCGCGTATCACTCGGTCACCGCCATGGTCGGCGCCGGCGTGCTCG
>JBAXJB010000076.1:0-3361 GCA_037138055.1 Alphaproteobacteria bacterium
GGAGCCGGAATTGGTCGCCAAAATAGCACGGGACAAAAGTTAACAGCGAATGCTGCAGGTTCCTGGTTACGACGTCATCCCAGTGCGTGGACTGAAGCAGAGAAAGAAGAGTATCGTTCAAGGGCTGAAGCGTTACGTAAGGTTAAAGAGCCTCATTCTGGAAAAACTAACGGATACCCTGAACTTGAAGAAGTAACAAGTCGAGCAAGTCCTCCGACTGATGAAGTTAAAATAATGTATGAAATTTGTGCAAGGCGAATGGTTTTAGCAGATCAAGCTGGAGCCGGAATTGGTCGCCAAAATAGCACAGCTTTTGCAGATCACACCGCAAGTCAGACTTATTCAACATTTCCACCTCATCCTATGTTTGCTAAATCTGAGGCTAGCAATTCTAATGTTTCGTTGCCTTACGTGTTCAATAGCAATGCTTTTTTTGGCTCGGAATTTGGTTCTCATAACGGTACAACTGGACAAATTACGCGACAAAATAGCACAGCCTCTTCCTCTTCTGCTAAATATTATGGGGCAGGAGCAGGAGAAGAAAAAAGGGTTACTTTTGCTGTAGCCGGAATTGGTCGCCAAAATAGCACAGCCTCTTCTGCTTCTGCTGCAGATGCAGATGCAGATGCAGATGCAGATGCAGATGGTAAAGATGCAACTGCAAGATTTATAAGAGTAGGACGCCCGCCGTTCTTTGACGAAATCCGTTCAGGAGCGGTTTCTGTAACTTATATGCAGTATGGATCATCCCTACAAGTGGCTCATGAAGAAATGATGAAAAGACTCATTGAACGTAAATACACTTATGCTGCAGATTCACTATTAGAAGAAGATCTTGATAATAAGTTTGGAGCGCGGAAAAATGATTATGCAGATAGAGAAGTAAATTTATTTTTAGAGAATAATGCTCTTAGTGGTAATAAAAGTGCTGAGGAGAAATTGGCAAGAAACCTTCTTAGAGCGATTGAAGCACGTAAGCGCGGTGATGATTATTACGACGCCAGGTGCGAGCTGAACGCTATGACACGTTTTTTAACTCTTACGGAATCAACAGATATGATTCAATCAGATAGTAAACGACGCAGAACCAAAGCGTAAACTTTAAATCGATGATAGGGGTATCGTTCTGCGGTATCCCTTATCTCGTTCTTTGTACAGCAACGCTAAGCGTTCGCTATTTATCTCTAATACAGATTTTGTTTCATATTCATACCCGTGTTTTTCCCGGATAGGCAGGTTATTTAAAAATGTCTATACATTGTGTGTACGTATTGAGTTTAATCAACAGCATATGTTTCAGAAGGAGAAGATGAAATTTCCCAATCTTTATCAGTTAAATCAGAAATCTTTCTAATTTCCCTGGCTATTTTTTGCCAATGTTTTTCTTATGCTGATTGGTATTTTATAAAAACCATATTTGATGTGGTTGATGCAAAATACGCACATCTAGTTCTTGATGATCTTTTTCCCTATTGGCTCTTAATCTATTTTATTGGGAAACTAACAGGTACATTTTATTTCGCAAAATTGGCGCAGTCATCGAGCTACTTCAAAATTATGCGTTTTATATCGTTTATATATTTAACGGCTGTGTTTTTAATTTTAATCATTTTGGTAATGGGGCAAGATTTTTATTCGTCCTATCAAACGCTTTATTGTGCTTGTTTTTTAACGTCTTTACCTTTTTACGTTTTGCCAATTCTATCTGCAATGTATCTTTTTGATAAGCATCATCCATCGCGACATATTTTAATTGGAACGAGTATTATTTTTGCTCTGTTCAGCTCAAGAATTTTATTTCGTATGTTTATGAATGCTGTGTCGTTTGAGTATCTGAAATTTAGCTGTGTGTTTACAGCACTAATTACGTGTTTATCGTTATTAATTTATGCCTACGTTGAAAAAAATACTGTACAAGCTTCGCCGCACTCCAAAACAATTAAAAAATCTGCCCTTTCTTTTGTTCAAAAACTAAATTGTACTTTTATAGGGACTGGGTGGAATTTGGGCTTTTCCTACTTTATTTATTATTTAGCACCTTACATGAAAAATATTTATGTAATTGATCATTACACAATAGGTGGAACGTCTATTTGCTTAATAGCTCAAATGTTTGGTTTGTTTCTAGCAATTCCAGTGTATAAAAAACTTGGCACTTTAAACACTTTAACAGTTTCGCTTTGTTGCATGCTTGTTTTGGGAATTTCAATTCCCTTTATAGGACTTTCGAAAAATTTCTTTTCCTTGTTATTGTGTGTATTAGGCTTTCTTTCAGCATGTTGCTTTGTGCCTATTTTGACTATATTGCATCAATATTATAAAAGTTCAAAAAGTCTTACTTTATGTTGGTTTACTTTAGGGGCTGCGATTTCAACGTTACTTTTTGGTATTGTTCTTTATTTCACAAATTCATGTGAATTTAAATTTGGTGGAGTGTATGTGTTCATTGTGTGTGTAGCGCTGAGTCTTATTGGAGTAAAAGCTACTCAGCCTAGAAAAATTACTGAAGACTGTACTAAATTAGCAGCATAAAAATACAGCCCGGTTAACTCGTTATTTAAAATCCTTTATTGACCTATCGGAAAGCCAAAATATCCTTAATTTTACTTTTGCTTGGTTGGGGAAATATTCTAAGACTTCATTAAAAAAGAGAGATGTGGAGCCTCACGAAGTTGAGCAAGCCCTCAACGCTATGACACGTTTTTTAGCTCTTACGGAAGCAAATTATCTTATTCCAGATGGACCAGATAATAAACGACGCAGAACCTAAGCGTAAACTTCAAATCGATGATAGGGGTATCGTTCTGCGGTATCCCTTATCTCGTTCTTTGTACAGCAACGCTAAGCGTTCGCTATTTATCTCTAATACAGATTTTGTTTCATATTCATACCCGTGTTTTTCCCGGATAGGCAAGTTATTTAATAATCGCTATATGTACTAAGTAATTTAATAAACGCATGTAAAACTACAATCTTAAAGACTTTGATTTAACCAAAAGGGAGTTGTATGAAAAAAACAAAATTATTAGTATCGTTTTTTCTTGCTTGCACGCACATGTATGGCAGTGAAACTGCGCTAACAAAAGAAATGACAGAAAAAGGACACATAAGAAGTTTCATTGAAATGTACGGTTCAAATGGATCGACTGATAAAACAAGAGAAGACCTAAGTGATAAATACATCCTTATTATAAATGACTATCAACAAGATTTCGATAATGAAGCTCAACTCGTAGAAGATTTAAGAAGAATTTCTGGGGGTCATATTTCGCCTGAAAAAGTGATGATTTGTTGTACTTATACAAATCTGATCAGCGACAATTAGAAATACCTGAAACGACAATTAAAAGTTCCACTAAAA
>JBAXJB010000077.1:0-3299 GCA_037138055.1 Alphaproteobacteria bacterium
ATTCGGCCAAGGTGCAAGCGTCCGGCCTCTTGAAGGACACAATCATCCTAGATGTGCCCAAAGAGGCAGGGCAGTTCGACACCGTCCTCGTGAGGCGTGGCACCGACAAGCTGAAGGAAATCTCGGCTGCATGGACGGACTATGGCGCTCAGGAGTCTGATACCAGGATGGTGCTGCCGCTGATGGTTCTGCAAGTGCCCAATGCGCCGGACCACAATGACATCGGCAGGGCGCTGGATACTGTCTTCACCAACTGGCCGGAGTTGCCAGAGGATACAGTTGCGCACGTTTTCGGCGACCACACGACCCAAGCTTTTGGTCGCCACAGAGTGCCCTATATCTCGCCCGAACGGGTGCAGGATTCGACATGGGTTCGGGTACTGATCGCAAAGGATGCCATCAGTACGGGGTGGGACTGTCCACGCGCCGAAGTCATGGTCTCGTTTCGCCCCGCTGTGGACAAAACTCACATCACGCAACTTCTTGGGCGGATGGTGCGCACGCCGCTTGCGCGGCGAATCTCGGGCAATGACCGATTGAACTCGGTGGACTGCCTTCTGCCGTTCTTTGACGAGGCCTCTGTCAAAGACGTCGCAGAGGCGTTGATGTCGGGTGGGGATGGGGGCGACGATCTCCCCGGCCGCCGCGTACTAATCAATCCGGTGGAACTGAAGCCGAACCCCACAATACCTGAGGGAGTCTGGGACACGCTGCTTTCACTGCCGTCACAGACGCTGCCCAAGCGCCATGCGCGACCGGTCAAGCGGCTGACAGCTCTCGCCCACGAGCTGGCAGTGGATGGCTTGCTGGCCGATGCGGGGAAGCAGGCGCATGCAGAGATGCACAAGGTTCTTAACGGCATCCGCGCCCGTTACAAGGCCGAGATTGAGTCCGCCTGCAATTCGGTGATGACGGTCGAAGGCAAGAGCCTTAAAGCTGATATGAAGGGCGGCGCGATGACATTCAACGACTTCCTTGAGGAAGCGGACTACGCAGTCATCGAGGACGCCTATCGGCGCGCAGGCCGGGCAATCAGCCCCGATCTTGCAACCACATACAGCGACTATCTAGCGCGGAACGAAGGCGAAGCCAGTGACATGGAGACGGCGCTCATGGAGGCGCATGTCGTCATCGCTGCTTTTGGCCTTGTCCCTCAGGTTCGTGAAACTCTCGAGGCTGAAGCCGAAAAGCTCGCAAACCAGTGGCTCACTCGGTTCCGCATCAAGATCAAGGATCTGTCTGACGAACGCCAGGACATCTACCGCCAGATTAAGGAGATGAGCGCAACTCCGATGGATGTAGACCTGGCTCGCCCGAAATCGTGGATGCAGGCGACCACGATCCGCGAGGCTGATGGAACTGAAACCCCGCTTCCATCATTCGAGAAGCATCTGCTATGTGATGAGGACCGCATGTTCCCTGAGGTCTTTAATGCATGGGAGGATGAAATAGTAAGGGCTGAGTTGTCTCGTCCCGGAATCATTGCTTGGTATCGCAACCCATCTCGCGCTAGCCAGGACTCACTCGGGATCGTCTATGAAGATGCCGGGCAATCAAGTATCGTGCGGCCTGATTTCCTGTTTTTCTCCCAGCAGTCAGATGGTTCGATTGCTGTGGATATTGTTGACCCTCACGGACCCCAGTATGCCGATTCTGTTCCAAAGCTTAGGGGGCTTTCGCGTTATGCGGAGCGATTTGGGCATCTCTATCGCCGTATCGAAGTAATCGCGCAAATTGCTGGGCAGTATCGGGTGCTTGATCTCAAAGAAAAAGACGTGCGCGATTCTGTCGATGCCACTGAATCGATTAGAGCGCTGTATGAGGGTGATTCGGCTGCTGTCTATGTCTTGTAGCCTCGACACCTTTTAACACTTAATTTGATTCTGGCTCTCAGTTGCTCCCCTCTTGCAATAAACAGTAGATGGATCTCCCCAGAGTCATTTATGATTGGGTATCTTAGTTATGGGGTCTAACATCATCATTCACCCGACCCGGCGCCAAGAGATCGGCTTTCGCAACCGCTGCTTCGGGCGGGTGATGATGAGCGTTAGCCGAGTTCCTATGACCTGGCTACTTTCCAAGCACGAGCAAGATAAAAGGCGATGACAGCATCCTCCATTACTTTGTATTACAGATATAGTACCCGCAGTCATGAGTCTGCTATGAAGCATTTGTTGCCACGGTTCATCTAATGAACATATTCAAGGGGCTGCCACCTTTGTTACTCATAACTAGCCTGTTAGTTGAATCTACATCCTCAGTCGAGGCACAGCAGACATCCGTAAAGCCCACCTTCGAGCAGGTCAAAGAAATTAACGAAGAATCGCTTATGCGAATAAACCAGTCAACCGGAAAGAGCTATTTAGCAGAATGGTCTGAAAATGCAATTATAAGTGATACAGCAAAACGGGAAGGGCCTAACTATAAGTTTGACCTGCGCATCTGTCAAGATGCTGGATATTGGCATGGAATCGACTATAAGACTAACTATGATCTGTATGGAGCATCTTCGCTTTTGACTCAAATAGAAATGTACAGATATTTCTTTGGTAAACTTGGCATTCCTCAGGCTGTATGGGCACCTAGCTTGATCAGACTGGAAGCAATTGCCAAGAAGAACTATGGCCTAGAAGGCTCAAAGCCACCACAAACGATTCCCGACGATACAGAGGTGGATCGCTTGCTCGGCGAGCTGGCCTCTAAATTAAACCAATACCTCATCTCTAATGGGCAATCAGCTCAGTTCGCTGTTGTTGGTATGTGTGGGGCAGGTGAGTCTTATATCAAAGTGAGGCTCGTTCCACCAGGTCCAGCTCAGATTGCGTACATTCCCGCCTATCAGTGGAAGCTTTGCAAAGCACAAGGGCTTAATCCTTATGACAAGACAAAATGTCCAAACTGGAGAAATATGTCAGCAAGTAATGAAGTAACCGAATTTTGGTCTGGTCTTTATTATTTTGATGTGAAATGGACTTCAGGGAAAAGTACATATAGAGGTCCTTACCAGCTAAAGCCATCAGAAAAGGTCATTTCAATTTCTCCAAATGACAATTAATGATAGCAAAAAGAATAGCAACACTAAATCTGAACTGAATAGCTTTTTTGAAAATTACGGCACCTTGTCAGCTGCTGTAGCGGCCGCTGCTGGAGGTCCGACGATTACAACGATGATCAAAGTCGCGCCACCATCGCCTCCTGCCCCCGAGAATCTAGCTTCACTTTCCATTTTTCTAAGTATTCCAATTATACTTGCATGCTATGTTCTGAGTAGCCAACTAAAATCGTCCTTTAGACTTAAA
>JBAXJB010000078.1:0-3066 GCA_037138055.1 Alphaproteobacteria bacterium
TAACTAAGAGGCCGTATTGTAAAGAACTAATAAATTAGGAGTGCAAAAATAGCAATCTGAAGTTCCTGACAAAATTTTTTTTCGATTTTATTTATACTCGGGAGTATATTTTGTACTTCCTTGAATCTCAATATCAGGTTTTCCAGGGTATTTCTGATGATACATACGGAAACATCCACCTAATACGAAGGAAAGGATGCAAAACACCTGTAAATAAAATAAGAACCTGGATGAATTTACCCAATTTTTGGTAAAATCTTTTTCAGGAGTGGTATTAGTTTCGTTTGACATATTTATCTATTGCGTTGCAAAAATAGGGTTCAGATTCAAAATATTAAAACCTATTTTCCAACAATCTTTTGAAAACTTGTTTTGTGACGTACAAAATACTGCCATACCAACGAGCCTTTGTATACCCCATCTAACGTTGAAAGTGGTTTGGTTTTCAGCTTTTGGTGTTGATGTGGCTTCAAGATCCAGAGAAATAAAGCAAAATGGGCTTTCATGATCGCTGTAAAAAAATAAGTATCTCCGGTTAGCAAACCTTTCCAAGCCGATATTGCGTCCAAAGCAAAGCGAGTGGGCAGTTTCCATAGCTTTTCAGACAATGGCAGGTGCATGCAAAGCATGATGAGGTTATTCCTGAAGTTTAGGAACACTTTACGGCCTCCTCTTGGCAGGGTACCTGCACCTACATGATATACCACTGAAGTAGGACAAGACATGATACTATAGCCCGCTAGCTGCATCCGCCAACACAATTCAATTTCTTCTTGATGTGCAAAAAAACTAGCATCTAGCCCTCCCATTTCTCTGTAAACACTCGATTTCACGAACATTGCTGCCCCAGATGCCCAAAAAATGCGTTGGGCTGTATTATACTGAGATTGATCTGCTTCACAAACATCGAACACCCTACCCCTTGAAAATGGATATCCCAAACTATCGATCCAACCACCAGAAGCTCCGGCGTATTCGAATAAGTGCGGATTGAAATATGAAAGCAATTTAGGCTGACAGGCTCCTACTTTTGGATCTTCCTCCATCAAATGAATGATCGGCTCTATCCAAGCAGGCGTCACTGAAACGTCTGAATTAAGCAATACAAAATAGTCAGCTTCTACATTCGACAAAGCCCAATTATATCCACCCGCAAACCCTTCATTTTTATCATTAATGATAATTTCAACCGTTGGAAAATTGGCTTTAACAAAAGCAACAGAGTCGTCTGTAGATCCATTATCAGCAAGAACAATTTTTTTATTAGTATAGGTAGATGCCAACACAGATGGTAAAAAGTTTTCTAAATGCTTTTTACCATTGAAGTTGAGTATGACAATTGCTACGCTTGGATATACCAAAATAATAATTTGTGCGAAAATAAGGGAAATTGTATCTTGCCAGCCAATAACAGCTATGCGTTTTCTATTATTAAATCTTGATTTCCTCGACCATCCTTGTTGCTAAATTTTATTTTGGCAAGCAAACGCATTTTTATTTTTAGTTCAATTCTCTTTAACTTAATTGATACCTGCACCAAATTTTTGCAGCAGTATCCTGTATAATTTATTCTATGAATACACATAACCTTTCCGCTAAAACAGCCGCATTTCTCGAAACAGAATCAAAATATGGGGCACATAATTACCATCCATTACCCGTTGTTTTGGAAAGAGGTGAAGGTGTTTTTTTATATGATGTGGATGGCAAAAGATACTACGACTTCCTGAGTGGTTATTCGGCGGTTAATCAAGGCCATTGCCATCCTAAGATCATTGCTTCACTTGTTGAACAAGCGCAGAAATTAACGCTAACTTCTCGTGCATTTCACAACAATTTATTGGGGGAATATTCAAAGTTTATCACACAGTATTTTGGCTATGATAAAGTATTACCCATGAATACAGGCGTTGAAGGCGGAGAAACTGCTATTAAATTGGCACGTCGTTGGGCATATACAAAAAAGGGCGTTCCAGAAAATCAAGCTAAGATCATTTTTGCCGAAGGCAACTTTTGGGGCAGAACGATGGCTGCCATTTCTTCTTCTACAGACCCAAGTAGTTATAAAGGATTCGGTCCGTTCATGCCAGGATTTGCATTGGTACCATACAATGATATTGCAGCGCTGGAAGAAGCTTTAAAAGATAGTAATGTAGCTGCATTTATGGTTGAGCCAATTCAAGGTGAAGCTGGTGTGGTTTTACCCGATGATGGTTACTTAAAAGCAGTACGTGATTTATGTACTAAATACAATGTATTATTTATCGCTGATGAAATTCAAACGGGTTTAGCAAGAACAGGAAATATGTTGGCATGCGATCATGAAAATGTACGACCAGATATATTAATTCTCGGCAAAGCCTTGAGTGGCGGTGTGTTGCCAGTATCAGCTGTCTTAGCTGATGATCACATTATGATGAATATCCATCCCGGTGAACATGGTTCAACCTATGGGGGCAATCCATTAGCATGTGCTGTTGCGATCACTGCATTGACGGTTTTAAAAGAAGAAAAAATGGCTGAGAATGCAACTGTGATGGGAGAACTTTTAAGAACCGAATTGGCCAAACTAAACTCACCTTATATCACTACGATACGTGGCCGTGGATTATTAAATGCGATCGTGATCAAACATGCCAATCCGGAAGCATCTTGGGATTTCTGTTTGGAGTTAAAAGAGAATGGTTTATTAGCAAAGCCAACGCATGGCGATAAGATTCGTTTTGCTCCCCCTTTAATTATTACAAAAGAACAAATCATGGAGTCGGTCGACATCATTCATCGATCTCTAAAAATTCTAGCATAAAAAAAAGCCCTCAAACAAAATTTGAGGGCTTTTTTCATACCTATTTCCAACTATTTTTTTACATCCAATTTTGGCAATAAACTCATTACAAACATAATGCCCGCAAATAAAATTAATAGATAAAGGGCTATCTGTTTTTCCGGACATTCTCCTCCCCTACACATCGAAAAAATTAAAAAATTTTTAAAAGCCCAAGCGAGGTTGATGGCTCCCAAAAAAACGTTCAATCTCTTTGACCAGATCCGAGATACATAAAAACA
>JBAXJB010000079.1:0-3001 GCA_037138055.1 Alphaproteobacteria bacterium
ACCAAGTATATAAAGCCCCTCAAAAGCCTGATATATGTGATATCAGTACCCCAAACCTGATTACAATTTGTAATTTCTATGTCCCTCAATAAATACGGATAAATCTTATTTTCACGTTTCGCTATGCTAAGTTTTGGCTTAGTGTATATCGACTCTAAACCCATTAATCGTAATAATCTACGAACTCGCTTCTCATTTACTGCATAGCCTAATCTGCGTAAATATGCAGTCATTCTCAGAACACCATAAAATGGTGCCTTTGTATATTGCTCATCAAGGAGCCGCATTAATAATAAAGTTTCCTCATCTATAGGTGTAGGCTCGTAATAATAAGTAGCTCTGTTCAAACCTATTAAATCACATTGCCTAACGACGCTAATTTGTGGATGATTAACATCAATAAGGGAACGCTTATTTATTCCCAGACCATCCAGATTTTTTTTTCAACCAGTCTAGCTCTACTTTTTGCTGACCGATTTGTTTATATAATTCCTCGACCAAAACCTCTTGCTCTTTAGCGTTTTTATCTCTTTTATCTGAGAAACCTTCCAGTAAAATTTTAGCGGCTTCCTTTTTCCATTGCATAATCTGGGTACTATGTACTCCATATTGTGCAGATAGTTGAGCGATTGTTAATAGCCCTTTTAATGCTTCCAACGCAATTTGCGTTTTAAAACTAGCAGGATGCCTGCGTCTTATATCACCCATCTTTAACCTCACTTTTTTAGTGAAGTTTGTATCTTATTACACTGTCCAGTTTTTGGGGAGTATCATATTCTTCTTTAATTTTTTTAATCTCATTTTCATATTGATCTATTTTTGCTTTATATTCTGAACATCTTTTTTCCAAATTTTTTTTCTTATTTTGTTCATTTGTCATAGGTTTCTTCATCTCTGCCTTTTTTGAATCGACACACTTCTTCAACTCTTGTTTTACTTCATCAATCAAGTGGTTGTTTTTACTTACCGTTCCTTCTAATTTATAGACATGTTTATTATATTTTCTTAATTCATCCGCTATTTTTTTTGCCTCTTGAAAAGACGATAAAATTTCTTTTTCTTCAAACTTTTTTTCAAAAATATATTCTCTGGAATTATCTACTACAGGCGCTGAACCACCTCCTTTTGTCTCAACATGTTCATAGCCAGGATATCTTTTCCAAACCTTGTTTTTTTCTTTGTGCGTAGAAGTAAATTGACGTTTTTTGACATATTGATACCCAGCTTTCGTACAAGCTGCGTAAATAGCATATACAACCCCTTGGTAACGCACCAAGTCTTTCCAACTATCAGATTGAGGTAATACAACGTGTATTCGGTCTCCTATTTTCTGAAGTTGTCTTGCACTTTGAAAAAACTGTTCTACTAACACCCTGGTATTGGGACTATTTTTATAATACGGACAATTAAACTGAATCCGCTTAAAACGGTGTTTACTTAATCTATCATCTTCGTGTAGCTTTTTTGCATCAACACCAAACATTATATCTACGTTATTATTATGTAAATAATCCATATTTTTTTTAAAAGAATCTCCGTGTTTTTCTAATAGTTTTTTTTCTGAATCTAATTCAGTAGCAATAATGAATCTTGATAATTCGGGATGTTTTTTTAAAAACGATACTGTATAGCTAAAAATCCCTTCTCCTACAAATAACCGCTTCTTATACCTGGTCTTTTCATTAACTTGAATATTTTGAGTATTTTTATCATCTTTCGAAATAAACTGTTTTTGGCCGTTACTTTTTTTAAACATCATTGTATCTGATTCATCATCTGCAAATTCATTTCCCTCATTGTTAGAAAATTGATCAGTTGGATTTTCGTGTTTATCCTTATCTTTACTTTCCTCACCAGAATCCACTTCTTTTTTATTCTTAACTAAGTCTTCTTCTGTATCATTTTTTTTACTTTCGTCCGTTTCTTTGTTTTTTTTCTTAGAATTTCCTTTCTCTTTTTTCATTCCTCCATAGCCTTTAATATGTGCCTCTACTTTATATTCTCCATTATTAAACTGGCTCAACTGCAACCAAGCATGTTTTGACAAAAACTGGCTTAACTGAGAATTATTTATTCTATCTGGAATGCCGATAATATTTTGAGGTTGCACTCTAATTAAACTGTTTTGTGTTGTTAGGAAAATACTATTGTGATTGTATACCGATATAGATTGAATCTCAGATCTTCCAACAAAATGTCTGACAATAATCGGAGTTATTGTATTAGCTTCTTGTACTCGGGTTTTGCTATCTAAGGAACTAATGTTTAAAGAGATATCATTGCTGTTGTTGCTACTGAAATTATCACTATAACCACTGGAGTGATTATTACCTTGACTAAAAGCCACAATTACATTGGTGCTAACTTGTGTTGACGAATATGCATTCTCTTGCCTATGATCTTTCTCTCTTTCTCCAGCATTTGAAGCTGATCTAGCTATATTGTTAACTTCTCCTCCAATTTGAAAGAGGATGCTTTTTATTTTGTCGTAGAGTCCAGTATAGTATACGAATAAGCTCTCTCCGTCCTTGTTTTTATCAGGATGATATTTTAACGCATATTCTCTGTATTTCTTTCTTACCTCTTGCCAAGCAGCATTTTCTGGTAATCCAAATTCTTTCAGCAACTCTGAGAGTGATTTTTCTCCTGTTTTTACTCCTTCTTTTACTTCTTCTTCCTTTGAAGAATAGGTATATCCCTGCTGACCGGACAGTTCTATTTTCTTTGGTTCTGCTTTTCCCTTGCCTATTACAATATCCGGATCACGTCTGACAAGTTCTACCATGTGGCGTTCAAACCCAAAAATATTGCTGTTCTTTTCAATATTGGTTAAACCAATCTTAAACTTCACACCAACATAAGCAGTATACCCACGCGGCTTATCATGTTGCGCTCCAACTTCTACACTTATCCCGTCTAAAACTCCTAGTATACGTCCATGAGGCTCGTTATACTCGTAAGTAGTGCTGATCTTGGGTCCCATAACGGTATCAGTACCATT
>JBAXJB010000080.1:0-2984 GCA_037138055.1 Alphaproteobacteria bacterium
ACAATGAAGTGGTCGCCTCGGTCTTCGGCACGGCTTGCCAGTGAGGCCAGGTCAGAGCCCGCATTGGGTTCTGAATAGCCTTGGCACCAGCGGATTTCACCACGGGCAATTTTTGGTAAATGCTCCAGCTTTTGCGCCTCGGTGCCAAACTTTAGAAGGGCGGGGCCGAGCATCCAGATGCCAAAACTAGATAAGGGAGCGCGACAACCAAGTGCTGCCATTTCTTGGGCGAGCACCTCGGCTTCTTCATGTCTCAGCCCACCACCTCCAAACTCTTTTGGCCATGTCGGAACTGTCCAACCACGACCCCCCATGCGCGTCAGCCATGTGTGCTGATCCTCTGACGTGAATTTATAGTCTCGTCCTCCCCAGCAAATATCATCTTCGGTCCGAACTGGCAGGCGCATATCGCTTGGACAGTTTGCT
This sequence comes from Alphaproteobacteria bacterium, assembly GCA_037138055.1. Lineage (GTDB taxonomy): Bacteria > Pseudomonadota > Alphaproteobacteria > Paracaedibacterales > CAITNM01 > CAITNM01. Next base: position 427 of record JBAXJB010000080.1, read on the forward strand.
TCTAGCCAAGCACGAGCTTCGGATTGAAAAGCGTAAAGCTCTGAATTCATAATCAGTTATCGAGAAAATAGATTGAGTGGTCACATCTGCCTGGAAAAATAGGCATTTGAGCTGTTTGCAGCAAATAAAATGATCCAAAAAATATTAATTGATGCCGTTGTATCATCTAATAAATTTTTGCAATCCAACAAGAAGAATGTCTGGGCTCAAACATTTCTTTTAAATAAAAACTATTATTTTTGTTGCTTATCTGCTAAAAATATTAAGTTTTCGTTATGACGAGCTCGGGTAATTTTGTATGCATAAACGCAGATGATTGTTGCCAAATTTAGCGAAAGAAATGAAATAATAAAGTACTGGAATAGTCGATTGATTAGGTCATTTGTTATAGATAGTTGTGTTGCTTTTTCTGGAAAGTCAGCGAATGCCAATATCATCGACGTCAGCAATACACCAAGTCCTGTAGCACACTTGCGAACGAATATATTTGCCGCAAAGAATATGCCCTCTTCGCGATGACCTGTTTTAACTTCATTTTCTTCTATGATGTCGGCAGACATTGAGTAATATAATGTAGTCTGAATAATAAGAAATGCACTAGCAAATACTATTATCGTAAATAGAAAAGGTATAAGCAAACCCGAGTTTGAAGTTGGCAATAGACCGTTCAATTGCAACAGTCCTGCGACAGGCGCAATAAGAATTGAAGCAACAGTAGCTCCAATATAAGCTTGACGCTTATCAAACCACTTCACAAGCAATGGCGTACAACCTAATGCCACAAATGCAGATATAAAACCAGCACTATACAACATCGACATCTGGTTTGGCGTCAGTGCAAAGGAATAGCTATAAAGATACGGTGAAATACCCGCGACTAAACCTGTCGAAAGCATTAGCATAAATCCGACCAGCAGATTCATAAGCGCAGGTCGCGATGAGAGAGCTAGACTCAAAATCTTGAAAAACCCTTTCTTATCCAGGTTTGCCTCAATATTTACTGGTCCCCGCAAATGAGGAATCGTATGGTGCGTTCCAACCGCTGACATCAGCATGCCTATAAGCATAATTACTGCCGAAGCAATACCGTACGACTGGTAGTTGCTTGGCACTTGCGTCCCTGGCATCCCATCCGTCCCATGGCTTAGAAATACTCCGAATGCTGCAACTGACATAGTCAACCCAGCCACCCATCCGAAAAATAGTCTCCAGTTCAAATAACTAGTACGCTCATCATAATTTTGTGTAAATTCAGCGATGAGAGCGGAGTTAGGTATTTCGAAAAGTGCAATACAGATCCTGACAATAATGGCAAACACCAAAAGGTAACCAAAGAGTCCGGCTTGACTAAGTCCTAAGGGTGGTGAGAATAAAAAGGCATAACTCAGAGCCGCTGGTACTGCGGCCGCATACATGAACGGATGGCGTCGACCAAGGCGGCTACGTAAATGATCTGAGGTATAGCCAATAAGTGGATCAATGAATGCATCAACAACCAATGCAGTCGCAATCGCAAGAGCCGCCATCCGCGCATCGAGGCCTAGAGCTTGGTTATAAAATAGCAACAAAATCGAACCAAAACCAGCGTCCTTAACTCCAAACGCTACTGAGCCTACCCCGTAAAACAGTTTTGTTCTAAAGCCATATGGTTGTATATTATTTAATGTAGTCAACTGAAAGCCTCAATCTGTCTTTTCTAAATAAAACAATTAAAATTATCTTGCAGATAAATTCATTGTGTCCAAAATTATCTGGCATTTGATACATGGCATCTGCTACCAATAGAAAGTAGCTAGATTACTAATGCTATATTCGATCCGAATACCGCTTTAGTCTGACGGCATTCGGATCAAGATAATATTAAAACGCCTGAGTAACCTTGACACCATATTGACGTGGTGGGCCTGCGAAATCTAGACTGGTAGCACTTGCCAACCAATGCGCTGCGACATATTGTTGATTAGTTAGGTTGGTACCGTAGACTGTTAAGGCGGTTTTACCCCTCTGATACGTCATTTGGGCATTTAGAACATTGCGCTCTATTAAGCTGTCACCCTTTGCTGCATTTTCAAAAAGTGTCGCCCACTGTGAGTCAACATGGCCAAAGTTTATCGCTGTGGTCAATTTACCTTCCCAAACAGCAAGGTCATACTTTGCAGAAACGTTATAGGTCAACTGAGGCGCATACGACAACTGCCTGCCGCTCAAATTAACGCAAGTAGCGGTTGCTGGGCCGGTAATCTGATTGCAGGTGGCTGGGGAGCCGCGTGAATCAACAGCATAGAACTGTCCCAGCGAGGTATTCGCTAAACCGAAACCGCCGCCAAGTGTCCAACCACCAATCTTGTAATTTACTTCTGCCTCGAGGCCAGATATTACTGTGGTTTCAGTGGCATTCGTAATTAGCGGAAATAACGCACCTGTGGGGCTAGACGTTGTTACCTGGAACCCTTTATATTCGTTATAAAATCCGGTTAGTGTTAAGCCACCCTTTCCGCTAGCAAAGGACGATTTCAATCCAAGTTCTAAAGACTTAATTTCTTCTTTATCGAAAGTGG
>JBAXJB010000081.1:0-2883 GCA_037138055.1 Alphaproteobacteria bacterium
TATCTCAGACTACTCGGTTTTTATGTTGATTCTACTAGGGCGTCCATATATGACGGTATTAGAGTTAAACCTTCACAAATTATGAAGAGGACACCCTAAGTAGTAATGTCTGCTAATTCTAGAGCAGCCACTATAGTAGCAACGTCTGCATCAGGACCAGCGTCTTTTATAGCTCCTTGCAAAATTGAGTAGTACTTGTCAGACGTAGGCGTAAGAGCCTTTAATGCTTTTAAAATCTCTAACCCGCCTGTTGCTATACGCGACCTTACAAAATCAGCAACAAATTCCTTTTCGATGTTACGCACACATGCAAATACTTCATCAAATTTTGGCAAACAATAAATAGCATTACGTAGCATTTTTGCATTCGCTTCTGCTTTATTCTTGTATTTTATAGAATTAATAGCAGGAACTATATAGCTAGCAATACTTCTTTGGCTTATTTCCCATGGCGTTAAATCTATATCCATACCCTCAATAACTAAATCAGCAGCTACGCTTTGAGGAACAACTGTACGACCAGGATCAAAAAATATACACGATGTATCATCAAGCATAATCATATTCAGCCCCATAAAATTAGAATAGGGATGCTTACCATGATATACATTGACGGCCCCTCTGCACCACTTTAGAAAGCCTTCTATTCCAGGAGTTGCACCAAACATAAAACCTTGATCAAATGAAAAATCTTTAGAATCTGCACTCTGCCCTATGTAGCATAGCGCGCCTGGTGTTGATGTACTTCTCTCGTCATCACTAAAGAACGAAGAAAAAAAGTGTTTCTTACCTGTAGGTATAAAGTTTGTTAATTCGAATTTTCTATGGCCAGAGCCAGATGCATTACCACTAAGCATATTACATACTTTATCGAATAAAGTATCGTCTGCTAAAACCGACCTAACACCGTGTAAGCGCGCTAACTGAGTTGCTAAAGTGCAATCGACAATATACTTACCTGCTGCAGGTACGGTCAGCAATGAATCAAGCGCTGCTGAGAATGGTACGTCTTTTTTTATATATGTAACAGCCACATAGTCGCGATCTGGCATCTTTGCTAGCTCAAAAAAATCAGTCGGCAAATGCATTCTTGTTTCATGCATTTCAGGATAACGACACGTTTGGTTAATCCGTTCCATATATGCTCGCATGCCATCAAGATATAAATCTTGCTGTGGACGATTAAGACCATATTCATTCAAATCACTACTAGCATCTGAAGATGCACTACTAGCACATGCACTTGAAGAACTAGCACCAATACTTGCAGTAAAGCCAGCGCTCATAAAAAACGTTGCAATTAGAAATAAGAAATTAAAGGGTTTCATAGAGTTTCCTTGTATTTTATTGTCACGTTAGATTTTATATATAGATACTAAGAAATTAAATTACAATAGACATTGAATTTATAGAATGCATTTTTGGATTATTTTCTTTTATTTTTTGGTGCTTCAGGATTTCCCCCACTATGCAGGCTACTCCTCCATTCTGCAAATGCTTCTTCCATTATGTTTTCTAAGTGCTTTTTATATTTAGGGGATTCAAAATCTTGTCTAGCATCATGGCTGCGTCCTAGCGCAAAATAAGAATGTCCCCTACAGCTTATACACTTTGGCGTAATTAAATGGTCGGGTTGACCAGCCATAATACCCACTACTTGCTCATAAAATAGTCTGGCATTATCTTTTTGATGCAATTTTTCAAAATAAATAGCATTTTGAAAAAGTAGTTTTACCTTCTGTTCTAAATTTAAAAAACTATCATGAAGAATTTCTGACAATCCTTCCATTACATGGAAAGCAGGTAGCTCTGAAGGGAACAAAGGTAATGCTTCGCCAGTTAATGCTTCACCAGCACTTGATTTTTCGATACTCAGACTTGCTGCATCTCCACTTGCTGGTGGCAGCTTCCAATTACTGGTGGTAAGGCTCTGATCAATTTGTTCAATTGTAATCGCCATTGTAATCGCCAAGGGACCTTCGTCAACTCTTGGTTTTTTTGCACCTGCTAAATCAACTAATGCACTCGCCACGACATCTTCGTCTTTTGATGCAGCCTTTATATTAAAACCCAATATCATTGTTAAAAATACAACGAACAACTTTTTCATAGCATTTTCTTGCAGTTATAATTATAAACAGTTGCAACGAATAGCAAATTTACTTACGTTTTGTCAATACAAAAGTTTGTTTTTTGGTTTTATACTTATTAATACGTTCAAATACCAACGTTATTTTTGAAAAAAGAATAAAAGTCACTAAATGTTGTTTTTTCATTTATTATTAACATAATATGGTTTAATATTAACGTATATGTAACGAATAAAATTTGTAAGGCAGCACTTATGAAATATCATTGAAAATTATTCAGTTGGTTGCTATTCATAGCTAGTGCCACAAGCAATTTGACCGCGAGCGATTGTATTCAGGAAGAAGATCCTCTTGCTAGCGGTTCTAGTCGTGAGCCAGAGGACGATCGTGCTATTGCTCCTCGTATCGGTATGCACGCTCGTGTTCTCCCTGTTTCAGGAAGTTATGATGAATACACCAGCAGTGTTCATAGAGTAAAAATCCAAAATTTAGTTCAGACATATCAGTTCAATAGCGAATCAGCGCAATGTTTTGTGGGCATTAGAGATAATGTGTACAGTCCTTTTGTTGACGAAATTTCGGTTGATAAGAGCTCAGAAGCATTTCAGCACAGAGTAAGGTGTTGTTTAATCGCAAGCAAGTCTTTATCTGAGTTTATACCAGCAAGTAACAAAGCAGAGATAGTACGCGCATTCAATAAATTTCTTAAAAATCGACACGCTTTACTAAACTTTGTTCTTGATCAGCGACAATTAGAAATACCTGAAACGACAATTAAAAGTTCCACTAAAAC
>JBAXJB010000082.1:0-2815 GCA_037138055.1 Alphaproteobacteria bacterium
ACTCCTTCTGCTTGAAGTCTACCCCTTTTTATTTAGTTTGTTAACAGTTCCTAGTGACGAAATATGAAGATGAAATAAAGGATATAGAGCATATAGAAGAAATACCGACTATATATTCTTCAGCTGCTGTAAGCGAAGATGGTCAAACAATAGAACCATGTCGTAAAACAATAATAAAGAAATGTTTTTTTAATGACACCCCCCTAGGTATTAGCGGACTACAAAAAACCGTATGTTTTTACGATTCAGGATTAATTGAACTTGTTTTTCCAAAGTCACAATGGAGTGTTGCTGTTTATAGGAAAGATATTTACGGGCAATATAACCCAGATCTTCCTGATCACGAAGTAGCTAAGTGGAACATTATGGCAGAGAAGAGATAGATTTAAACCCCTCAGTTAGGTCTGCCCTGGCTGAGGGGGATTTTAGTTTTAACTTAGCTTGCTGTTAAAATTGTAACCGGCGCTGACCAAGTAGCACCATCTGGCACAGAAATTGTTGATCCTGGTTGAAAGGTGTATGATCCACCAGTTCCAAGAATTCCAGCATCTGATGTACCACCAAGCACAGCAGCAGTGCCACTTGCAAAATTCACTGCTCCTGTTATTGAACCGGGAGTAGCACTTGCTGGAATATTAAACTGCGCAGACCCTGTAAAGTTGGTAGCTGAACGAATTGCAGCTGCCGCACCAGATGCTGCCAATGAAAGACTTCCACCAGAGAATGCATTAGTACCTGTAGGTAACTGACCAGCAGCACCAAGGCTAACAGCACTAGCGCTTGAAACAAATCCACCAGTTGAATTAAGTGGACCAGCAATAGAAGTCGCACCTGCGCCTGAAACATTTATAGGCTGCGCAACAGCAGTTGCACCTACAAGAGTTAAAGCATCGGCATTAGCAATGCTGCCAGTTGCATCAGGCACTAGCGATGTTATTGTAGTACCGCCAACACTGTTCGTGGTAAGAACGTTACCCGCTAAAGTTGCGCTAGCGATAGTGGTTGCCCCACTGTTAGTCACAGCCCCAGCAGCTGATAATGCTAATGAACGAACCGCTAATGAACCTGCCCCCTGTAGCGCGCATCCTGAACCACTCAATGATACAGCGGTTGATGCACCAAGATTAGCCGTACCCGCAACTGATACAGTGCCTCCGTGAATATCAAGAGATACTAAACTTGGGTTAGGAGATGCTAGGGACATTGTTCCCCCACCGACTTTTTGTACTCTTCCACTTAGAACGCTTGACATTGTACCGGTACCTTTAAGAACTTCTAGACGTACCGCTGATGCATTAATTTCCAGGCACATGGCAATTATAGAGAAACAACAAGAATAAAAAGCGCTGATTCTCTTTTTTGTGGTGAATGGAGAAAGTGTTGTGAAAGCTTTTTTTTGAATATTTTTCATAATACAGTTTCCTTTAACAAAAAGTTAATTTTGAAACTTTAGTATTTCAGGAAGATATTAAAAAATGGTTAACCTATATTAAAAACTTTTAATTCATGTTTATAAAATCTTAATTTATTATTTTATTGTTCCTTATAACATGGAGATATTTGAGGTCCAACACGACCCTTTTCCCAATACAATTTTTGCTCCACTACAAAATGTATAAGATCCACCTGTACCTAGTATTTCAGAATCACAGGCATTTGCAGATAACACTACTGTAGTGCCACCATCAAAGAGCACAGGGCCAGTTATTGAACCGGGAGTGACGGCAGGGGGAATATGAAATTGAGAAGTATCACCAAAATGAGTAGCGGAATTTATAGCCCCTGCAGCACCACCTGATGTTAGCTTAAGGACAGTATCTCCTAAGAGATTATTATCACCACATGGCAATTTCCCATGAGATCCAAGAGAAATTATTCCTTCTTTCACCATTAAGTGGTCGCCTGGAAAAAACGTTAGGGAAGATGTTATTGTGCCATCGGCATCACCGGTTATAAACATATCTGAATCTTGCGATCTAATTGTTCCCAGGTTGCTAAGGGTAATTGGAATATCTATGCCAAAATTATTAAGATTAGCTTTGCTACAAACTAAAATAGTTCCTTCTTCAATGTCTAAGCTTGTTAAAGTGTTAATGCCGGTTAGCATTAAAATTCCTGTACCAGTTTTACGTATTGCACCAGAAAGATTAGAAGAAAAAATGGCCGTTCCACTTTCTACTTCTACTAAAACAGCAGAAGCACTAAGACGAACACTCACAGCCAATGCTGTTAAAAATAATCTTTGAAGATTTTTCATCTAGATTCATTAAGATATAAGAATGTAATAACAATACTGATCAGAATTAATACTGATAGAATTACAGCCTTAGCCCCCTTTTATAGGTCTTGTAGCTTTGCACCACAAAAATTAGTCCAGTTATTACTGTAAAGCATGTTAAGCCCCAGTCGCCAAAATGAACCGCTGAATACGCTCCAAACCCAATAAAAGTGAGGCCCAATGCAAAATGAAGCATGGCTGTACGCATGCCTACTTTTTGAGGCCCTCCGGATTTATTAATTCCATATACACTCATGACGTAATTGTTAAGCCTGGTGATTTTTTGTAAGTGCTGCGCACATGCTGGTGAGCATACAAATTTATCATCCGTTGGCTGCATACATTCATCGCACAGTCCTTTAAGGCAAACACCGCAAGCGCAGACAGCTGAGGTTTTTTGGTGGTTAAAGCATTGCATAATACAACCTAAATACAAATAATACTTAATCTTAATTAAAAATTGTTAATATAAATTAAATACAAGCCACATTCAAGTTTGAAGTGCAACGTTTGCTAAATTTTTATAAAAAACTTCTT
>JBAXJB010000083.1:0-2756 GCA_037138055.1 Alphaproteobacteria bacterium
TCATTTTTTAATGATTTTAAGCAACCTTAAATTACCGCTTTTACATAGATGCTTGTAGCAATTGGTACTTCAGAATAAGTCTTTAACCCATAACAAATCCAATCAGTAGTTCAAATCTGGTCGGTTCCTTTCCAGGCAGCAGTACATATTCTAATCTTTTGTAACTTTATTCAGCTCCAGTCCCAGCAGTAGTAATTCTATTACCCAACTGCTTCCATGCCTGGGGCGTTGGGCGTAAGTTTATTAGACATCCCGTTTATAATGAAAATTTTGACAATTACTTTTTTATTATCTCTTTCACTTTGTTTGACTGCTCAAGACAAAATCATAGGACGCTATCGAGATTATTTTGGAAACCGAATTCAATTTAATGCAGACAATACTTTTAAATATACTTGGAATTTTGACATGTCTTCAAGTTGGACAAAGGGAACTTGGGCATTAAAGGGTGACACAGTTTACTTTCACATGTTTCCAACTTATGACACATTAAGTCAAACAAATTCATTTGGTATTCCGTCCGACACACTTATTTTATCCTCTGACGAGATACCAGAACGATTTACTCAAACACAATTTGCTGCAATGATTCTTTCATCGGGTGGACAAAACAGAATGGCATACCCCGACAAATTATTATTTAAAAAAGGACGATTTTACAAAATACTAAATGGCAAATTAGTTGTGAAAAAGCAAAAGGGCTTCTGGACAAGTAAAAAGTGGGATCCATGGTACTTTAGGAGTGACGACTAAAAACATACGCCCAACAAATGAAATGCCTCAAATGGGGCTGACGAATAAAAGTCCTCAACTGCAGCAAATATTGTTAGTTGTATTTCTAGAAGCTATATAGAATGTGTCAAGTATCCGTCCGTCCGATCTATATAGGAAAAAAGATAGATAGGATAATTACAAAGTGTTTATAAAGATTATTTATCTTCAATTTTTTCTACAAATTCAGCTAATATAGAAAGTAAAAGATGCCAAAATCGACTTATAGAGTATCATCAGGGAATCAATTATCAATGTTGTCTTCCCTAATTCTTTCTTCAACTATATTAATATCTATCTCAGTATATAATTGGGGGTATACAATCCCTACTTATGTAGTTTTGGTAATTATATTATTAACCAGCATTATACCCACCTTTATTGTGCACTATCAATATTTAAAGGTGAATAGGGGCTTAGAAATATCAATTGATATTGATAATAGAATCATAGAGTTTTTTAATAAAGGGATCATTTCAAGTTACTCATTCGATGATATAAAACAGCTCACATCAACCTCTTCATATGGAGGAGGTTCATGGTACTCATTTGGAGATTATAAATATTGTAAACTGGTTATGAAGGATAAAAAGTGTTATATTATTACCTGTTTATTGATTAAAAACCTTGAGGACAACTTTATCTCAGTTTTAGGCATTGATGAAACTAAGAACCTTAAATTATTAGCCCTACTTGATTGAAGTGTTCGCGAACACAAGGGGAAAGGACAGATATGAAATAAACTTTTATTATCTTCATTCAGCTCCAGTAAGGATGCCCTACTGCATTCTTGTGTAGGGCTTAAAGTTATATTTATGAACTTCTTTAGCTTTCTATATCCTAAGTCATCAACAAAAGGGAAAATCTTATATATCCAAAAAGAAATTAAGAATTTAATTAAGCCAATTTGTACTGAGAAATTTTGGGTTACATATTATGGCTCATACAACATTGATCCAAAAAATCTGGTTTTCTGGATTTGTGTACAATCTGACAAAATGAAATATAATCTCCAAAATACCCCAAATCTTAATGCGCAATCGAAGGAGTTATTAACCATTCAAGACTATCCTGAAGAAGATAGACAATTTGTTCTAATTGGCTTTGAATTTGAAGAAACAGTGCAAAGAAAATCTAATGGGAATTGGTATCATCATTTTTAATAAGATAGCTTGGCGTAACATGACATTTCAGCAATAGTGCAGAGCAGTTAATCATATTCTAATCTTTTGTAACTTCATTCAGCTCCCGTTCCAGCAGCAGTAGGGTCATTCCCCAACTGCTTCAATGCTTGGGACATTAGGCGCAAGTAAATAAACTCATGAAACAAATTACTTTCTTCTTCATTCTTTTTCATTTTGTACTATATGTTAATTCTCAAACAACGCGTAAATTCAAAAAGAATCTTACAAATGAAATTATAGTAACTGGCCTTATTGATGCGGAAGAACCCGATTTTGTATTTAGTCTGAAATGCCAGATAAATGGTAAAGTCGTCTATAAAGCTGACTCCTCAACAGAATTTGAATTTGACAAAAAAGACTATCCCGTAGTAACACAAATAGGTCCGAACAAATTTCAATTACTTCTTGAACAGAATGAACGTCCAAGTAAAAATTTAATTCTTCACTTAGTTATTGATAATTCTAAAATTGTCAGCAGTAAATTGATTCCGTCATTTGATTCTTCGTTTATAAATTCAAATAATCAAAGAGTTTATTGTGGTATATATGACTATAATCAGGAAAATGAACTTAAGCGAGTGAGCTATATTCCAACACTTTTTTTTATAGATTCAAAACAGGGACTATTACTTGATTCAAATAGAACAATATTGTATAATAAAAAAGTGTGGGGCAAATTTTATGGCTTCAGTCCTAATCATAATCTTAGTTTAACTCCGAAATACTAGTTATTTGCGCCTAACATTGCATCCTATGTAAAGCGGTTTTAGATGGTTATATGATTTTAAATATACTACATAA
>JBAXJB010000084.1:0-2755 GCA_037138055.1 Alphaproteobacteria bacterium
TCAAAAGGTCGCAGTTCAAGGTATAGCATCAAAAAGTATTCAGTTAGAAGAAAATAGCATTCCATAGTACTAAGTTTGGCTTTATGCCATGCTAAGAAGAAAGTGCCATAATTTATGTTGTAAGAGCTAGAGTCAACCCCTTCTAAGCATAAGGGTTGGCGAACTACACTTGTATAGTTTCTCTTGCTAAGAGTAGTATTTGCTTAATTAAAATTAATAATTGTTCATTTCATAATTATTTTCATGACTAGTAAATCACTTCTCGAACTAGCGCTAGACAAAATCATTAGTTTTTCAAGTCCAATTTATTGGGTTGGAGTGATCCAGGTAGATTTGGAAAATTGATGGAGGAGGCAAAAACACTCATAGGTGAACTGACCTGATTTTTAGTACCATCCCGGAAGAGAGGATTTTTGATAATCTTCACCTTAAAGGATTGCTAAATATGGCTAAAGGTCAACGTCTCAAACCCGAGCAAATCGTCACCTGCATAGACAAGCTCCTTGATGGAGAAATCTTCTACAGCTTGAGGGAAGCCCAGATCATCGTGGGAGAGTAGGCTAAGCAAATGACCAAAGGAAATCCCTTAGGGAAAACCATGTCAGGCCACATAGTGCATTGGGTTACAGACCACCAGCACCCCAAACCCAAGTACCCCCATATAACACAAAATCAACCCATGTTGCTGCGATGATTTGCTATAGAATAAATCTTTTTAGCCGTGATACTAAATTGACAGCGGTTCATCACTACTTCTAGGTTTATTTGGTTATATCGTATATTTTTCTAGTGATTTCGATTCACTGAAAAATGAATTAATATACTAAATACTAATTTTTAAAAAGAAAAATATAATGAGTGAAGAGTTATCTGAGATAGCATATACGATACCATTTGATGAAAAGTATTTTTTACTTGGATTAAGTATCGTATCAAATCTTAAATAATATATACCAAAATCTAAAAATATCTATGTACTTGACTTTGGCCTCACAAATAAGCAAGTAGAATTTCTGGAGGAGTTTGGCGTATCCATTATTTCGCTTCCACAAGTCTTGGTTGGTTCTTCGCCCTTCAAATTAAAATCAAATTTAGTAACTTATTTAAGAGGTAGTAAATTATTGGGCCGATGGATTGTATTGCTGGATGCAGATATGTTATTACTGAAGAATCCAGTAGAAAATATTAATTCAATAGTGCTAAAAATGAAAAAAGATGATAATAAAATTGCGTTATGCCAAGATATGGGATCTTCTGTAACTGTGGCACAAACTGTGGAACAGTTCTTAAATATTTTCGGTGATAGAACACCAATATTTAAAGAGAATACATTAACTCTTGATATTTCTAGACCATACTTGAATTCAGGCTTCGTCATATTCTCAACAAAGTTTGATTTTTACGAATTTAAATACCACGCTGATCTTATGGAGGGAGACATGATTTGGGAGCAGAATGCAATAAATTTGATGTGTCTAGAAGGTCTAAATTATCTGCTTCTGGATGCAAAAAAATGGAATTTGCATGGTAGTAAATTATTGAATAGTTATTCTGCAGGAGATGACCCATTTATCATTCACATGACTGGTGATTCTGACAGTTTAGATATGGGTCTATTCGACATTACCATAGACTCTACAACCATTAAATTTTACTATAGATATGTAAAAAACAAAGAAATTTTCAATTTACAAATAAATTTTATACAAAAATTAGTTAATGAAAATGTAATATTATTTTCAAAATATTTAATGTAATAAATTCACTGATCAGTCATGTTAACAATAGGTCAAAATAAATGAGGAATTTACAGCAATTAAGAGGTGAGTTTATGGGATACCCTATCTTGCCTATCGATTGGTTAGGCGACTCTCCTTCAAGGTTGGATCAATACATAAATCTTGCTATTGACTGCGATGAAATTTTAGAGCTTGGAGTCTATAGCGGACTAACAACAGTTGCATTCTTACTTGCATTGCCAAAAAAATAATTTTAATCGACATAACAGATGAGTATTTTAAGGTTAAAGACGAAGTTAAGATTGCTGCTAATAATTTAGGCATTGACTATCAACTCGTGATTATGAACGATCTTGAATATGAATCTTTTGGTCAAATTGAAAGAAAAGCAAAAAGGAACCTCTCGTCGAGGTGCTTACTTTTTTTGTTTTGATGAAAAACGCTATCAGGAATTGCTTTCTAAAGGACTTCTGTTTGAAATCTAAAAGAGTCAAAAAAGAAGTTTATCGAAATAAAGGACCCCACTCATCGGGAATATCATTGGATTTGTCAAAGCTGTTGACCCACTCAATAAAAAGTAGTCTGAATTCTTCAATGGCATCGCGAAGCACTTTTAGATAGCGCGTTTCCTTAAAACCCATCATCTTGAGGCCTGAAGTCTGGGTCAATAAACTACGGGCATGGATTTTGATAACGACGGCGTTTTCCATCCGTAAGGTATATAAATCGCCTCCCTCGGCTCCTGCGATTTTGGCGCAGATAATGCTCGCATCTTCAAACAACAATCCACGGTAGTGCGCCATAAAATCATCTTCTTCGTCAATCAATTCCATCAATGAATCTACAATTTCAAAAATTTCGCGCGCCTTTTTCATAATTGGCATATTTTCAACACGGTCATGTTCTCGTTGAAAATCTCGTTTTGCCTCTTCAGAATTAAACTCTTCTCCATCAAAATCCTCCTCATCATCATCGTCGTCATCAAAAATCGCCATAGCATTGGTTTTTATTCGGCT
>JBAXJB010000085.1:0-2678 GCA_037138055.1 Alphaproteobacteria bacterium
AAGCTGTTTCAACTGCATGTTATATAATTAAATTATATGTAGTCAGCTATAGTTTGTGTTTGCTTATGCCCTAGAAGAGCGCCGATAATTGGAAGCGATAATCCGTTACTTACAGCAACAGAAGCAAAAGTGTGTCTTAGATCATGAAGACGAACATCACTTAATCCAGCTTTGGCTCGAATACGTCTCCAAGGTTTTTGCAGATTGATCAGATGAGCTCCTTCTTTTCCGCCACAAATCACAAAAGGATTTTCAGCGGCTTGAGGAATATTCTTTAAAAGATCAATAGTTACTGATGACAAGTACACAAGTTTCTTACCTGTTTTACTGTCACGCAGCCTGAGACAATTATTATCTAAATCCACTTCTTCTTTTTTAAGAGAAAGAATTTCATTGAGACGGCACCCCGTAAGCAGTAGCAAACGAATAGCATAAATAGGCCAAGGATTTGTATTGGAGCTCTCCTCATCTTGCAATGCCATCATAAGTTTTTGTATTTCATCTTGGTTCAAGAACCGGTCTCTTTTTTGTTCCTTATATTTTTTAACATGAAGACAAGGATTAGTGTTATTAGGTCTGTATCCCCATAACTCTGCAAGATTTAAAGCCTTGGATAAAAGACTGAGAACGCGATTCCCAGTTATGGGTAAACGTTGAAACGAGTGATGAAGCTTAGCAATATCGCTACGATCTAAAGAGGATATTTTCAAAGATCCCAATATTGGAAGGATGTGCTGATCCCACAGCCTTTTATCTTCTTTGCTGCTTGAGGCTTTTTTACGAGGAGCGTGTTACATCATGTACTGATCAGCAAGTTCCTTAATCGTTGGCGCTGACCGAAGCTCTTGTTTAGCAAAAGACGGGTCTTTCCCTTGACTTACTTCTAAAAGCCACTGTTGCGCAATATTGCGTGCTTGTTCACACGTCATAACACTATGGTCACCAATTTTAGGCTTTCGTTGTCTTCGATCTAATGTTCGATAATACAAAAAATAACTTTTTTTTCCAGAAGGAGTGATTTTGCACATAAAACCATTAATTTCAGAATCCCATAGAATAAAATCCTTATCTTGTGGTGGCGTCGACTCAATAATTTTCTTAGTTAATTTTTGCATAATTCATTTGGCTTATTTTTCATTCTAGGTAGCATATAGGTAGCAACATGGAAAGATTTTGGCAATATTAAAAAAATACAAAACCCCTGAAAGTGGCTTAAAACAAAGAAATATAGATTTTGATAAATGTTAAAATATCAGTGAATCTATGACTCTTAATCAGCGGGTCGTAGGTTCGATTCCTACGGCGCCCACCAGTCCCACAAACACTTTCAGCGGTTTTTAAAATTAGAGGAAATTCTTCGGGGTTACGCCGGGGTTACATTTTGAAGTAAATTCAACCTTACTTTTTTGTAAACATAAGCACACTTAACAGGGCCTTTAATTTTTTTTGACTTTCTTTGTGAGAAGAATTTGAAGACTTAAAGAAATATGGAAAAGGAACAATATAAATATTTTTCTGAGACCACTCAAAAAGGTTATTTTTGCCGTCCAGCCGTCCACCATATAGGAAAACTGCTGTTTTCAGACTTTTTTATCCGTCCACCTATCCGTCCACTCGGACACTTATCCGTCCAGCCGTCCAGTAAAAATCAAAAATTGCTATCTTTGCATTCTTGTTGCCATGAATAAACGCCGTAGGCAATGTAGTGGTGTAAAAAGTGTAGCGCACTTTGTGCTCCGCATCAGTGCGCATTTAGCAAAATATGCAAAATGACACTTGATGTGATTTTGTGATTCTACAATTTTAATGCAAAATTGTGCTTGGGGAATGGCATGAGAAAAAGGACATATAATTACTTAAAATTTTATCTTTATTTCTTTTTTTGTTGCTTAATGGTCTGTAATTGACTATTTTATTTAAATAATTCTGGTTTGAGTCTTTAGTATAAAAAAGTCATTGAATATTATAGAAAACATAGAAGTCAATCGCTTTATAAACGACATCAAGTTGTCTGGTGTAGAGTACTTCTCCTTAGGCATTATTAAGGGAAATCAGATTTTTGCAATTTTTTCTTCTCCTACATGGCAAAAGTTCTATTTAGAAAATCAGTGTTTTGATTATGATCCTGTCATCAAAACGGCCTATGTAAATTATGATATGCCTGTTGATTGGCGTTCTGTGACAGTGCTTTTAAAAAAAGAGGCCTTCATCATGGAGGCACGAAGTGAGCTTACCGGTTGCCAAGAAGGTTTTAGCATGATCCAAAAAATCGATAGGGAAACCAGCGCAATTCTTGCATTTGGTGGGACAAAAGATTTTTCCACCGTGATGAATGCTTATGCAACTTATCAATCAGAAGTCACAAGACTCGCTGAGCTTTTGAGCTCTATCTACTTTCCCCCAAAGAAAAAGAAAAAAGAGAAGTAGAGATAAAGGCAGACTAGAGATAGAGGGCTTTACGCATCAGGGTGATCTGATGCGCCAGTTACCTCTTTATCATGAATGGAGTATTGATTGCATTCTTAACCAAAATATCGGTGCTGCCTTGGTGATTTTTACATTGATCTCCATATAAGCTGATCCTTCATGTTTGACGTTCGTGCCGTACAAAAACCATTCACCGTTTGATCAGCGACAATTAGAAATACCTGAAACGACAATTAAAAGTTCCACTAAAA
>JBAXJB010000086.1:0-2595 GCA_037138055.1 Alphaproteobacteria bacterium
ATTGGTCTAGCTGGCCTTGGGTGCGCCACCCTGGGTAGAGCCATAGTCCTGGCTGCTTGCGCTGCTGTAGTCCCCGGTTTTATGGGCGCCGCTACTGGGGTCGCTACTTGGCCCTTCGATTTTGCGATCGCTGCTGTTTGGGCTGGGTTTTGAGCTTGGGGCTTAGGACGGGGCGCCCCCTTGGGTGTTGGCACCTTTATTGGCTTGGGTTTTGCCACTCCCCCGCGCAGGGCTCGGCCGTTGGGCTTGGCCTTGGCCTTAGCGGCTAATTGGGCTTGCTGCTGGCGCTGGGCATTAATCCCCGCCCACACGGCATCGCTGACTTTCTTCCATAAGTCCAATTGGTCCTGGGCGTTGGCAAATTCTTCTACTCTCATCGGGGGCTCCTTTGTAGGTATTTATGCCCCAAGGATTTGGCTGCTGGTCACAGCCGCTGCCCCAATCCACCATGACCAAACATTTACAAAACTATACGAATCCTCAGGTCAACAGGCGGCTGCCATTGCCCGTTGAATACTTACTCCAGGCAACTGGAGCTGTGTTAACCAAACCTTCAAAGGACTCTCAAATGAACAAGCTTATCGCCACCCTGATTGTTGGAGCCTTTAGCGCCGCAGCCTTTGCCGCAACTCCAGCACCCGCTAGCACGGATGCCAAGCCTGTAGAGGCCACAGCGCCTGTTAAGAAAGCAGCGCACAAGAAAGTCAAGATTGCTCATGCCAAAAAAGCCAAGGCTGAGGGCGTTGCTGCCGCCGCCACCACTCCTGCAATCAAGTAAGCGCCTAACCTCGCTCGACCACAGACCGCGTATTGGCGGCGTGGTCGAGTTAGTCTCTACCTTTTGGGGTATCAGGCAGCTCGAACGCTGTCTACATTTCCCACACCATACTGCGCTTCCAACAGTTGCTTGGCTCGAAACCAATCCGGGGCGTGGACAGCCGTATCAATAAAAGTGATGGCGCCATGGCTGCCCGAGCAAATGCAGACTCTGGCTAGAAATAGTTGTAGCGCCATGGGCTAATCCTCCCAAGCGCCCTGCCCTACTTGCCAAAACCTTCGCGCAGTTTGATGCTGGCCGCTTCGATCTGAGCGTCTAGTTCTCCCGCCTCTACTGCTCGCTTGAGCAGTTCCAGGGTTGGCACTAACTCTGCTGGCGTAGCGATCTCCACGGCAGTTTTTCCCTTGCTAAATTCAACTGCCCTTGCGCCATAGCGTAGGTTAAGCGCCAAGCGACCCGTATCTGTGGCCCACCACCAGGCGCGCACCCGGCGGGGCACTTCCACGCTGCGCTTGATACCCTCAGCATTGGTCACTGTACGAAAACGGGTCATAGTGAAGTTGTTGCCCTGCGCCTGTGCTTTGGCCAGTTCGATCTGTTCCCACAGTTTTTTTGCCAATTTCAGTCTGCGATGCGCCTGGGGGTTGTGTACAAGGCTTTTCTTGGCCGCTGTGACCTTCAAGCCCTGCATGTTGCTGGTGTTGTTTGCTGCTGTAGACATGTGCTTTTCCTTTCAGATAGTTGTAAAGCACAGGGGATTTTGTGTTCAGAACACCAATCTGGGCAACCGCAAGCCACTGTTAACCCATCGGTCTGAACGGACACCGATTGACAATTGATAACATATTTGTTAATATGCACCTATGGAGTACCGCATACGCTATTACAGCCTAGAGGTTCAGGAAAATGTCATGGCTTTGCCAGCGACCCTTCAGGCCCGTTACATCAACTTGACCCGCAGGATGACGGAGTTCGGGCCCAATTTAGGTCTGCCGCATACTGATGCCTTTGGCGGCGGTTTATTTGAATTGAGACTTAAAGGCGCAGAAGGAATTGCCAGAGTATTTTTCTGCACTTTGGTCGATAAGGACATAGTAATGCTGCACTGCTTTGTGAAGAAGTCACAGAAAACACCAGCCAAGGAATTGAACATAGCGCGCAATCGTTTGCAGGAGATCAAAGCATGACATCAAAACCAATGACCCACGAACAGATGGTCAAAACCATGCTGAAAAACCCAGCAGTTAAAGCTGAGGCAGAGCGACTCAACCGCGAAGAATTCGCTCTGCTAGACCAAATATTAGCGGCCCGTAAGGCTGCGGGTTTGTCTCAGGCCGATGTTGCAGAGCGCATGGGTACACATGCACCGGCTATTGCCAGACTAGAGAGTTCACTTGCTACGGGCAAGCACTCTCCTAGCCTGAACACGCTACGTAAATATGCTCAGGCACTCGGTAAGCGCGTAGAGCTGCATTTGGTCTGATTTTTTTCGAACTTAAGAATCAGGGCAAGCCAATGCAATCGCAAATTCCGCATTGCCTTGAGGCTGATAGTTCACTGCTCGTTCGTGCTCTGCAGCAATCCTTTGCCGGTGAGCAGCTTCTTCAGCGCGTACATCCAAATACCTGGATTCGTACCGGTGTAGTTCCTTGGGCGTCAAGTACCAGTAGGCGTTGCCGGTTTGGGCACGCATCTGCCACTCGATTTCTGCCTTGAGTTCAGCGCCCAACCTTTGCTTAAAGAATATGGCGTCATGAACATTGGCAATTGGCGTTCGGCCATGGGCTGCTGCCGTGGCCCGGACAATGTCCATCACA
>JBAXJB010000087.1:0-2460 GCA_037138055.1 Alphaproteobacteria bacterium
AGCTACAACAACTGAGACTCCAGCGCTTCTGCCCCTCGAAATCAAATTCTGGACAGTTTCCGAACCACCTATACGTTGAAGCGCTCCTGCCTCATCGATGATTAAGAGAATACCCCTTGGATCTTTGTTGCGACTTTCGGTTCTCAAATAGCTGTCAAGATCATGTAGCACGGCATTACCAACTCTTATTTCAGATTGTTTAGTGCTATCCAATGAATACACCCGAAGATCGATGTCGTTGTAGAAAGAATAACCTCCACTTGTTGCTCTTCCACCAGTTCCCATTAAGGGACTTAGATAGTTAGCCACACTTTGAGCGATCAAGAATCCGACCGATACGCCTTTTTCCTTTTGTGAGAACAATTCAATATCCAATGAATCTTCAGCAAAATTCTCTCCGTGGCGAAGTCTTTCCAGTACTTCCTCAGCTGATTTTGGAGGTGGGGCGGAAGTGCGACAAACCACCGCAGTAACCGCTCTGGCATTTCTTGATTGGTAGTAAGCGCCATCCGTTCCTGAAGGTGCTGGCAAAAAACCCAAAATTCTTTCGGCGATCTCATATTTAGTGCCGCTAAAAAGATCGATTGGAACTCCGGGGTAGCAGATAGAACTGAACACTTTATTAGGGACTAAATTTGGAATTGAAAGATATAGATCCCGCTCTTCCAATCCACCTTTAAAATCTACAACTACAACTCGGAAGCCTTGATCCAAGGCACTCAAAGCCATCCTAGAAAGTAATCTGGATTTACCACTTCCAGTATTACCAATCACAAGATGGTGTTCAACAGAATTTCTAGCAAGTGGAAAAGTTATTAATTCACTCTCTGAATATTTTGTCAGTAGATTCAAATCAGGAAATTGTTTCCGTTCTCTTCTGGGTCTGTAGTCTGGGGCATTGGCATCTAATCCGAGTACAGAAGTACCAGAATTGCTTTTTAAAGGAATAAGAAAAGATAGTTTCTGGAAATAACTTTGTGCTTTCAAAAAACCATGTTGGTTAATCGCCCATCGAATTGTAGTCATTAAAGATGGAGAAACTAATCCATGCCAAAGTTCTCTTTGTATTTCACTAAGTTTGAAGCTGAATAAAATTCTCGAAGCAGGATAGAAGAGCAACCAATTGATTGATAATCCAATAATTACAAAAATCCATTCACCTTTGAGTAAGTTATTAACAATTAGTTTTGCTAACAAAAGATTTATTGGTAAAAGAATTATTGATAATACCCAATATTTATGGATAACATTCTTAACATTCCAATTACTTGGCTTACAAGCCAAACGATTTGCTTGAAAGTAATAATATACAAATAGCGGGCTTAGAAACATTAAGACATTTACCCAACTATCGGAGCTCTTTTCAGGTTCAGCTTTAATTTGATTATCATCTATATTTTTCATATGGCTACCTCGCTTGGTAAAACAAAGAGACGAATTTTGGAGGAAATCTCTCTATCCAGCTCTTGAATGATTTTCTGAAAAACTGGGAAAAGCTCGTTGGTTACCCAGTAATCAACAGCTGAAATCCCATTAGTTTTCGCGTTCAAAATCATGATCCTCTGAATACGAGAAGAGGTCTTTAAAGTTCGGTCTATTTCAACCAATATCTTTTGACCATTAAATTCTGCTAATCCATCGGCTAGGTGCTTCCCAGTGAATTGTTTTCTTAGTTCCCTTTCACAAATCCATAACGCACCTCCTTTTTCATATTCAACACGTACTCTAGAAACAGCAAGGTTGTGGTGAAGTGTCGAGAAGCTTGGCTTGTAATTTCTCTCGCCTTTTTGAATTTCAAAATTGGCAAGCTTCAATCCCTCGTTGGTAGTCCATAGAATGCTCGGACAATTTGCTAGGAGCCTTTCTTTTTCTACGAGCCCCAGCTGAACCCACCTTTCTGTTTGTCTCCGAAGAGTTCTGTCGGTTGCTTGGATGTTTTTACTCTGACAAACCATTGCTAGTGTGTCTAGGCGACAAACGCTTTGTTGTGCGATCCAAGTAACGAGAACAACGTCTCGACTGCTTAGTCTTGGTCGATTATTTTTTTTCATATTTTCCCTTTCAGTAAGAAGTGCCTTGTGGCATTACTTACTGTTAGGACTCTTTCTTTTTTTTCTTCTATTTACAAACAATTACAAACAACAACTACAACCAAACCCTGCCCACACCTACCCCCTCTAAATCACAGCGCTCAACCACCCAAATATTTATCGCAGAATTTGGGTGGTTGAGCGCTGAGTTGCTTACATTAAGCACAAAAGAAGGGCCGATAGTGTCCGGTGTGGGCAGGGTAACGGACACCCAATGGTCACTAAAAAATCGTATTCGTTCTTGGTATAAAACGAATACGTTTTCACTATCCAGCTAAACCACGCTCAATTTACTAAGTGGGTTAAATAAATAAGGATTTTTTCCTAGAATCTATGTCGGTAGCAAGGTACAGAATTAGACTGTGCCAAG
>JBAXJB010000088.1:0-2429 GCA_037138055.1 Alphaproteobacteria bacterium
TGCCTGTATTTTCAACAAACACTCTAATGCGTTGCACTTCATTTTAGAACCTGGCCAATACATATTAATAATTAATATTAACTATTTGTTAATAAACAAAACTATATACACAGAAAGATAATTTCTTTTTGTTGAGGTTTTGTATGTTTAATAAAAAAATATTATTAGCTTTATCGATGATCACGGCTTTAAGGTTGGAAAGTGCTTCGGGTGCGCATCATGCTATCTCTTTAGATGAACCAATCGTAAAGAAAACAGGTCTTAATGCGGCACATCCACGTGTTGTTGATGCGACAGCACGTCTAATTGATTCAAAACCAGTTGCAATGGCTGCTGCAAGACTAAATGCTATGACTGAAATTGCCAATATTCGAAGTTTTCCTTCTTCCTTGGTTTATAATCAGTTAGATCTTGGCTCATGCACGGCAAATGCTATGGCGTTTATTATTAGATATTTATCGGTACGCAACAGTGATAGGCCTGCTGATTTTTCAAGCGCTAATAAGCAGATGCTATCTCCATCACGACTTTATCACTATTACAACACACGATACGAGGAAGGAAATATAACTGGAAATGCTTCTAATGTGCTTAGTGATAACGGTGCTTCAATGCAGGGAGCAATGGTTGCGCTTGATAAATACGGAACATGCCCGGAAACTTTTGCAAGTAGTATCGATTTAGAAAATGGGTTTCACTATAGCGGATGGGTTTATGATACATCGCGTTTCACTTTCCAACCAACACCTGAAAGCTATCGCTTTGCTTTTGATCCAAGTTTTAATGGTATAAATACAAGCACTGCGTTGAATCCATATAAAGTTGTTTCGCAAAACATTAGATATACTGACATGTGCTCAAAATACTATAAGAGTGCTAGAAATGCATTGAACACAACGGCAGAAAAAAGTGAACTTGTTCTAGCCCTTAGAACAGCTTTAAGTAACAATAAGCCAATTTATTTAGGCATATTGCTTGAAGCAGCCTTTTATTCACCTGCAGGCGGCTTTGTTCCTATGCCAGCTTTAGATGGAAGGTTTAGGCCAATTGGTGGTCATGCATTAGCAATTATTGGCCATGGCCTATACAATTCAAAAGCACCAACTCAAAATTACTTTAAATTCCTGAATTCATGGGGAACATCATGGGGGGATAGCGGGTACGGATATTTTCCTGAAGATTACGTAGCAAACGTTAACTTTTTTGGGATTTCAGCGTACGCCGTTGACCTATTGAAGTAATGTTGAAGGTTGCATCAGAAAGTTACTGGTGCAGCCTTTTTACCTAAACAAATCACTATGAGAACCTAAGCGAACAAGTTCTAGCTCATCATTAGTAAATTTATACACAAGTAACCAGTCGTTTTCGATATGGCATTCAAAAAAATTATGAGCACGACCATTTAAACGATGTGGGTGATATTTATGTGCTAAATAAGAACGGCGGGCGAGCGTATCAATAACAACTTTCAGTTTTAAAAGACACTTACCCCGCTTTTTTGATAGCTTGAGGTCTTTTAAAAAAGCATGAGTTGTAATGACATTACGCATAATGATTTTTCAAAGATCGCTTTTCCAATCAGAATGCAGGAAAAAGTTTAAGATATGGTTAACTTTAGAGTTAAAAATTGAAATTATAATTTCATTTATCATCTTAGGCTGTAGCAAAAAGAACGTGATAATCTAGTGATATTAAGTAATGAGTAATATCATGAATTATTTCACTGGATCATTACGTCGCTTCGCTCCTCATGAAGACGAGAGTGGGTGCGTCACTCTGAGCCCTTGAAAAGGGCGTCGGGATCCAGATGTATAATTTCATGATGCTATAGGACTGGATCCTATGGGCAAGCCATAGGAAAACTAATGCAGAGATGCGTACTGCGTAAAAAGATCTATCATAGCTTGGCTGCCTCGCTCTTTCGCTATAATGGAAGCTCCTGCTATTGCTTCTTCGCTGGCTTGCAATTGACCTTCGAGAATATCAAACAGTACGAATCTGACTTTATCTACCAAACCCCTTGAAGTTGCCATTCTTAAAATATCGTTCATGCCTAACTGATTAGCTTTAAGGCTTTCATTGTTGTTTAGCAAATGCCTAGCCATTTCTAGCGATGTTTCATCCAAAATGGCTCTTTCTAAGAATTCATTCCTTTCATTTTGTGTAAACTTAGGCCGTGATTTTTGCTGAATAAACAAGAGCACTTCAACCTGCTGTCCTTCCCGAATAGCAACTTTTATTTGAGTTTTAAGTGTTTCTTTGTCTATTCCAGCAATTGCGGCTACACACGTAGCGCTTTGCAGAAAAACGCTTAAACACAATAATTGTAATTCATATTTAAAAAACACTATAACTTCAGTAATTTAATCACTTATGAACCCTCTGCAAAATTTCAGACTAGATAAGTATTTTGGTTTATTTGAAGGATA
>JBAXJB010000089.1:0-2419 GCA_037138055.1 Alphaproteobacteria bacterium
CGCCTTCTTTTTTTCGAAAAACACGATGAAAGTTTAGCACCTCGCCTTTGGCGATGCGACTAAATATTTTTTCCGCCACAAATTGCACAAATTTTCACAAATTCAAAGGCAAACTTGCTTTTGTGCTGTTGTTGCAAACGAAGTTTGTGCCTCAATTTGTGAAAATTTGTGAAATTTGGTGCGCCACGAGGCGTGCGGTAATATACATTAAAACCTATGTGGATGAAAGAACCACACAAGCAAAGATGCCGATCGGCTTGAAGGAGGTGCGATTGGTCAGGAGGAAACGAATGGCTAAAAGCTCGCATCAACGGGATAAATAAGCTGCATTAATCAGGCCTCGTTACACTACTGGTAGTGGTCAGTCTGCCAAATTGGATGAAACCTGCCACTCCATTGGAAGAATCGGTAAAGTGCACAATGGAGACTACCCGGGGTAAAATAATGTTGCGTGTTTATCAAAGGTGCCGCATGAACGTGGGATACCCTAACGAGAGGCAGTCCAGCCAAGACGAGGGAGTCGGAGATGACCATAGTAGTGAAGATCCCCGAAAAGGTAAAAGCGGGAGGAGCGAAGGGTCATTGCTATGAATAAAGCTTACAAAAATGGAAGACCAGTCAAAATTGAGAAACAAGTATCAGCAGAAAGACGGAGCACCAGAACAACTCGCGCTACTCGGCAAGAAGAAGAGCGAGCTAAGTGATGCGGAAAGGGTATTTTTGTTACAATGTAAACTATATCAAAAAGCCAAACAGGAAAAGAGGTATAAGTTTTACGTGCTGTACGACAAAGTGTATCAAAAACATATGCTGAACGAGGCCTGGAAAGCAGTAAAAGCGAACCAAGGCAGTCCCGGAATAGACGGGATCAGCATAAAGGATGTAGAGGAACAAGGCGTATCGAACTATCTGTTGGAACTGGGAGAAGAACTTAGGACGAAAAGCTACCGAAGTCAAGCTGTAAAACGGGTAATGATCCCGAAAGCCAACGGCGGAGAGCGCCCCCTGGGGATACCGACGGTAAAAGACCGGATAGTACAGACAGCATGTCAAATGATACTAGAACCGATATTCGAAGCAGACTTTGAGGAAAGTTCCTATGGCTTCCGACCGGAACGTAGTTCATCGGATGCAATAAAAGCGATCCAAGGTCATTTAAAGGAAGGTAGGATTGAAGTCTTGGACGCAGATCTAAGTAAATACTTTGACACGATACCGCACGAGAAACTACTGATAGGGCTAAAAGAGCGCATCAGTGATCCGAGGATGTTGGCACTCATCCATCAATGGCTGAAAGCGCCGATATACGAAGACGGAGGTTTTAAAGGGGGCAAGAAGAACAAAGTAGGTACACCTCAAGGCGGAGTGATCTCGCCCTTACTGGCCAACATCTACCTGAACCTATTAGACCGGATCGTGAACTGCGCAAAGAGTCTGTTTAGTCAAAACGGTATCAAGATAGTACGGTATGCAGACGACTTTGTGTTAATGGGCAAACAGATAGGGGAACAGGTAAAGGAGCGGCTCAAGACCTTGCTAAACCGAATGGGATTAAGCCTAAACGAGGAAAAAACCCGAACGGTATCAGCCAATCAGGAGAGCTTTAGCTTTTTAGGGTTCACCGTCCGATACGACAAGGATATGTGGGACAGTAACAAAAGGTACTGGAACATCATACCAAGCCAGAAATCGGAACAAAAGATCCGAGACAAAATCAAGGATTATCTGTCCAAGCATGGACACTACAAAGCAGAGCAAGTAAGCGAAGACCTGAATAAAATGCTACGAGGCTGGCTGAACTACTTTGACATCAAAGGAGTAAGCTATCCAGCGCAAAGCAAAAGAAGACTTCGACGCTACCTGCAAGAGCGACTGTATCGGTACTACAAACGCAAGAGCCAAAGGAAATGTAGGCTTTACGGACAAAGAGCCTTCGAGTCATTAGTCGAAAGATATGGACTAATCGACCCAACGAGATACACTTCCAGCGGAGTTCGCCTGTGAAAGCCAATGAAGAAGTTCATAGGAAAGCCGTATGCGGGAAAACCGCATGTACGGATTGACGAGGGGGAGAAGCGGCAGCGCCGCTTCTCTCTACTCTACTGAAACCTTCGTGATCTTTGTGTTTTCTCCTCTAATTCGGCTAAGCCAAGGTGGTGTACTAAACATATCTACCTCAAAACCAGAAATTACAAAGTATTGGTTTTTAAGGCTTTGACCTGCTTGAGAGGAGTAAACACAAAGGACACAAAGGTTTCACAAAGGACACAAAGCCCAAGTAAGCGTACTCAAACTTGGCGGCAATCAATATTCGCCCCCATTATCTCTGCTTTGGTAAAGATATGTAGAAACCATAGCCCGAATGGGTCTGCGCCATCCGTGTCCATCCCCCTCTCAAGCGGCAAAAGCCCTTTCCATC
>JBAXJB010000090.1:0-2373 GCA_037138055.1 Alphaproteobacteria bacterium
GCCTGGCTGTAAATTGGAGCCGAGCCTGGTTATGTAGTCTTCTGACTACTGGAGCGGCCATCTTTGGAATCCGCGTTTGCGCATCCATCTGGGCCAGGTCTTGAAGAGTTTTGAGGCCCGCATCCTCCAGTTTGCGAACCTGGCCTTTCAGAATATTGGCAACTTGACTAAGGTGATCATCGTCCTTCCAGCGCTGCGCGCAAAGATCACGCCAATGGCATAGGTCGCAATGGCTGCAGGGCTCTGGGTAGGTATTTTGGGCGGCACCATGTACTTTTGCAAGAAAGCGGCTTTTGAGTCTGGCGTAGTACTTGGCATAGTCAGCGCAGCGCAGACTCACTTCTTTTCCGTCGCCCAGGACTACATACATCTGGTGTGGCAGCAGTCCTTGGACATTTGCCAGTAAGTCGCTGTAGAAAGCCAGCTGAACCACAAACTTGGCTTTTATGGATCGTGCCAGTTTGGTATCCAAGACCTCGTAGCTATAGCTGCCCAGGGAAGAGGGCGTCTCTACCCGGCGCAGGAAATCAGCGTGTCCTAGCAACTCGCCCTGAAGGAACGTAGCTTGGAAAATTATCTCGATACCCTCGCGCATCGCTTTGAGCGTCGCGTCGGCCTTGCCTTGGCGTTGATCACTAGTTTTGGCAATGTCGATAAAGCTTGCGTGCCTAGCCTTGAGTACTTCTACAAATGCGTTTTCATGCAAATTACCCTTTTCCTGGATCAGAATGGCCTGCTCGTCATCTTTAGCTTTTTGCAGATCTTCATTAAAAGCCCGTAAATCTAGGCTGGTCAGATGCTCGCAATCCAAAAAATGCACTACGTCCGATGCAGAGTACAGAAAACTTCCAGGCGAGGTCTGTTGCATGCTTCTAAATATCTAAGGTGCTAGTCTGAGTTTCTGGCTTCAGAAATAGCACAGGAGAATTCTGGATAAACGAGCGCGATCGTTTCAATTACACCATCCAAAATATTATCAACATCTTCAAATTCATTGGTCATGCTTCGCACCGCATCATCTAGTTCGTCAATGAATTCGGCTGCAGATGTGATGCCTTTTATCGGGCTCATCTTTGGCACTGCCCTTTCGCCAGTTTCATTTTTAAATGATAGTTCGAAAGAATCAAAATTCTTTGAAAGAAAAATTTTCCAGTAATACACATAGCCGACTGTGTGGGTTGCCACCAGCTCAGCTATTTCTATTTTCTTTTTTTCGTTTGATTTAGATTTTTTAATCATGATTTCTAATTTTTTTAAACCTTTATCACCTAAAACATTGATGCTATTTTTCATCATCCACCGCGTTGAATAGTGCCCCTTTACCCGTAGCCATGTTGCCCATTCGGGTGCTGCCATCAGAACTGAAGCTTCCAATCTGGTTGTAACTCGAACCGTCAGATCCATAGGTCATGTTGCCCATCTTCGTGTAGGTCACCCCCTCAGAAGAGACGCTCATATCCTTGGATAACCGGGTGATGGTCTCACCCTTGTCGGACACTGCCATGTTGCCAAATATGTTCCAAAACGACATGCTATGTCTCCTCGTAAAGAATCATCGTCACTTAAAAAATACCTGGCCCCGCAAATCTCGCTGGAGCACCGACCGAAAGGCATTCCAATTTTTGTCGTCCGTGCTATTGCAAGTGCCAGTCTTGCGTCTAGATGAATACGCCCGCTCTACCTGTAGCTCCTGTCCGACTAGCTTATAGCTGGCAGCATAGTAGTAGGGACCATTTTTCGACTGTACGTCCGGCGGTACTCGCTCAACTAGCACCCCATCAGGAAAGGTCAGGCTGATGGATTCAGTAAACGCGCGGGACCCGCACACCACCGGGAACCGGCGTTTAGGAGGCGGCTTGTACGATGCCATGCGGCGCAGATTCCCCGGGACCAGACCATGCGGAATGGTCATTGCGCTGGGCCCGGGTACATTTACCAAAGTATCAAGCTCAAACACCGACTCAACCTTCATTGGTTTATCCAGGTCCAATGGGTCATTCTTCAAAAACTCACCCCAGCCAGTCTCCTGTGAGCGGGTCAAGAGTTTGGTGGATAGCTCCTGCGGGTCTCGGTTTTTGTAGGCAAACTGACTGCCCCGAACGCCAACTTCCTCCACGCCGCCAGAGGTCCACGTGCTCTTTGCCGCAACACTGCCGTCTTTTTGCAGGATCATTTTTACTTTGACACGGCTGTAGTCTTTTTGCCACCAAGTGTGCGGCGTGTGGCCCATCGTGCCGGTGGCGGTTAGCAGGGTAGGCTTGCCGGTATCACCATCGGGCAGGCTGCCCATGGGGGTGAATTGCGATGTCGAGTCCAGATACAGGTCAAATTTTGGTATGTAGGTGATGACATGGTTAAACGGCGTTGACACCG
>JBAXJB010000091.1:0-2347 GCA_037138055.1 Alphaproteobacteria bacterium
GTTGCTTCTGTGCACGGGTGGCGAATGCGTTTATGGCATACATATCATAGCATCATCGATCCGTTACTTTGGATTTTACATGCAGGATATTTATGGATGATTGTCGGTATGATTTTGTGGTTTTTCTCAACAGAAACTACTGATATGGTTCCCCTCAGCATCCCCTTACATCTGATAACAATCGGTTGCATTGGGTCCTTATGCTTAGGCATGATGGCCCGTGTTACTTTGGGGCACACAGGGCGTCCCTTAAAACTCAACAAGCTTACAGAAGTTTCATTTGTTTTATTACAACTTAGTGTCCTTTCACGTTTTTTTGGTGCATTTTTTAAAAACAATTATGCTGAAACAATTAGTATTTCAGGCATATTGTGGATTACTGCATTTATTTTATATGGCATAGTCTTTATGCCAATGCTGTATTCCCCGAGGGTTGATGAAATCTCTTCTTTTCGTATTATACAGAAGTAAATGATTTGTTTTTTTATAGCTCTTGGTGTTTTTTTAGGATCACATTTGATGTCATCCTGTCGGTCGTTTTTTATTAATTTGGTAGGCGAGAAAATTTACCTTGTTTTTTATAGCATAGTGTCGATAGGAACATTGTGGTGGCTTTTCTTTACAGCCATTGAAGCATCGTCTGATTATATATTGTGGCAAAAATCAACGTGGGCCTATTGGGTCCCAAATGTTACCATGCCATTTGTTTTTATCCTATTCGTTCTTGGCATTAATACACCCAACCCATTATCAATTCTGTGCAAGCGATGTCCGTTTGATCAAAACAACCCAAGTGGAATTATTGCTATTACCAGGCATCCTATTTTATGGGCAATGTTTATTTGGTCATTGAGCCATATTTTTCCCAATGGATCATTATCATTAGTTATCACTTTTAGTGTGTTTGCATTATTCTCGTTAATGGGTATGAAGCTTGTTGATTTACGATTACAAAAATCCTTAGGGAAAGATGCTTGGATTGAGTTATCAAAAAATACAAGTATTTTTCCTTTTGCTGCATTAATTCATTCTCATCGTTGCGTAAGATGGAATGAAAATGATTTTTACAGTGTGATCGTTGGGTTAGGACTATATTATGGATCATTGCATTTACACCAGTATTTTTTTGATGTTAACCCATTTCACCTAATAGAGTCGTGTTTTTATGGATAAAACTATGATGACTATTTACGAAACTGTGCAAGGCATGCATGAGTTCAATGCCTTTTGTTCTTTTTCTTTCCTGAGCGCTTCCCTTTGCTCTTTTCTTTTTCTTGCTTCTATAAACGAATCTTCTATTTCTGGCTCAAGCTCTACCAGAGCATCTAACTCTAGTGCCTTTTTTTCTATAAAATCTGCCTTTTGTCTAAGTTCTTTTGCATTTGTATTTTTTGTTTCAAATTCTATTTCCAAAGTTTTGATTTTTGCTTTAATTTTGCCAACTGCTTCTGTGCTAAAATTGGCATTTTTTAGCTGGTCTTTCATTTGCATTTCATCAGTTTCAATTTGTTCTGAAATCTGTTTCATGCACTCTCTTTCTTCAAGTTCGTATTGAAGCTGTTGCATTGCTATGTTGAACATAGCCCTCCTGGTTACTGCATCATTAGGGGTACGCTCTAATTCAAACTCTAATTCTTCAATTTTGTGTTTGCATAATGCTTTTTCACGAGTTAACTGTGTGTCTTTCAAAAAACGTACAGTTCGGGTTAGTTTTTTTACTGAAGGAGTTATGGCTTCTGAAATGGCGTTTGTCTGCTCACTGTTTGCGAATGTAATATCTTCTGTAATATTTGCACGTGCATAACTATTCAAAGCTGCTTGGCGTACATTGTGTTGGTGTAGAATTTTTAGCAATCCAGTTTTTCTTTTTTCTAATCTTTCTTTTGTTGAGGCTGAAATGATTTCTTGTTTGTTTAATACGTCATCTATTCCCTGTATGCTTAAAATAAGCAGGGTCTCAGGATAGTTTTCTGCTTGGTCATGACACGTTATAAATGCGTTAAGATGTTGCTCTTCTTCCGTTGGAGCATTCTTAAATCTGAAAATATTAACCATAGAAGAGCTGTCCGAAATTTCATCAGGGACAATATCTTTTTCTGGGAGTATTTTTCTCTGTTTCCAAGGTGCAAAAAGACAAGGTAAAGAAAAACATATTTTTAAAATGACGAGTTTACGATACATGTATATCTCCAAAATAAAATTAGGAATTTATGTGCAAAATATAGAGCCTATGAATTTCACTAAGTACTGAAAAATTATATCTAGAAACGCTTGCAGTCAATGAATCTAGGCTTCTGACTAACGTCAATTAGAATTTCTCCTAACGACAATTAAAAGTTCCATTTAT
>JBAXJB010000092.1:0-2311 GCA_037138055.1 Alphaproteobacteria bacterium
TTTTTTGATGTATGTACCACCATTTAGTGGTGCAGTTTTGCACTGCCATTTACAAATGGCTTTACTAGTTAATGGTGCTATTTGTTCTGCAGCAGAATTGATGACAAAAGAACAAGAATTCTTCAGCAGAATGGATCGACATTTCACAAGCGGAACATTAAATCAACAAATCGTTCGCGAAGAATTGATGGGAGCAGTGGAATCTAGTGAACTAGGCATTCTAACTTATTTATGTACAACCATTCCAGCAGATGCCCGTCTCACACCAGAACATTTAAAGGAAGCATTAGCAACGGCTGTATTATTTGCATCAGCGCCTGCTGATCAAACTCTCTTAGATAGAGCCCAAACCTTCATTGATCAATTTTTGTTACTTATTCCAAATGCAGATGATCGCATAGACATAATCGATGGCGCATTTATTAGAGCAACAAGCATGCTGAATGAAAGGGCTGTGCAATATTTCTTAGCAAGACTTGATCCCAGAGTACAAGCTGTAGATGAAGCTTATGGAGCACTTCAATTACGTGAGATAACAGAAGAGGAAGAAGCATATCGTATGTTTCAAGGATTTGATAAACCTATAGAAACATGTCGTCAAAATATACTTATCTTGTTAGCACCAACTGCTAACAGAGAACCCCTTGGTAAATAACTTTGAAAAAATCCACGGGGCAAACGCCCTGTGGGTTTATCATAGAACCCAATCCGCACTTCATCACAAAAAAAAACGTAAATTAGCCAAACTTTTTTGGATGGGCTTTTTTAAGTTCCGCGTAAAATAAGGTTATTACCCTAAAAATATAGGCACAAAATGTTGCATAGCTTGAAATGGACGTTTGAGCTAAATACCCTTTGGCTTGAACTAGCGCCATTTTTAACAAATTTTTTACAAGAAGTACTGCAGCAAAAAGAAGCAGAGATATATGCCAAAAGCTGGGAACATAGGGCGCGACCTGAACAGCGGGAACCTACCCATCAGCATTGGAACACTTGGCTAATATTGGCAGGGCGTGGTTTTGGTAAAACCCGAACTGGCTCAGAAACCGTGTGGAGTTGGATTAAAACCAATCGCCACAAACGCATTGCTCTGATTGGCCAAACAAGCATTGAAGCGCGCATGGTCATGGTTGAAGGGGAAAGCGGACTACTAAGCGTTGTGCCACCTGACCAGATTAAGAAATACCGCAAAGGTGATGGCGTTATTGAATTTCACAATGGAGCCAAGGTGCAGATTTTTGGGGCGGACCATTATGAACGATTACGAGGCCCTCAGTTTGATGGTGCCTGGGTAGATGAATTGGCCAAATTCAAGAAGACTGAGCAGTTTTGGGAACAACTGAACCTTTGCTTACGTTTGGGTGCTCACCCAAAATGCATAATTACAACAACGCCCCGGCGCAACTCAGTCCTTAGTCAGCTAATGGACGACTCTGAATGCGTGGTCACCCGTGGCTCAACTTTTGATAATGCTGCTAATTTAGCAGCGGGATTCCTTAAAAATTTGAATAAGCAATTTGCTGGCACCAAGCTAGAAGCCCAGGAAATTTACGCGCAAATGATTGATGAAACCGCAGGGGCACTATGGACCCCTGACAAAATTGTTTACGAGCGCCCGCCCAATAACGACTGGCGACGCATTGTGGTGGCAGTTGACCCGGCTGATACCAACAGTGAAACCAGCGATGAAACCGGTATTTTGGTAATTGGCCTAAATGCAAACCAACAAGCATATGTGTTGGAGGATGCTACGTATAAGGCAGCACCATCGGAATGGGTGAAAAAGGTTGTGGCGCTGTACCACCAATATCAGGCCGACCGAGTCGTGGCCGAGGTTAACAAAGGCGGAGACATGGTCAAAGATTTGCTAATGGCCTGTGACCCGCACATTAGCTATAAGGGAGTGCGCGCCACCCGGGGCAAGGCGCTTCGCGCCGAACCTATTGTTAGCCTATACGAACAAGGCAAAGTAAAACATATTGGCCCCCTGCCCGCTTTGGAAACCCAGCTGTGCAGTTGGGTGCCGGAAGCATCGGCCAAATCACCCGACCGGCTAGACGCTTTGGTGTGGGGCCTTACTGATTTGTTCTTATCAAAAGAGGCAACTCACCAGTGCAAGGTGTGGGTGTAGGAGTTTTCATTGATATTATTCACTGGACCCTACGATCAAGTCGTAGGGAAACTAGCGAGAGAGTCAGCTCAACCCCCAAGTTTTTCGAGGCTTGGACCTTGAATCCAGTTGTATAAATCCTGATTTTACCCACTGGATCCCGACGCTCTCTGACGAGGGCTCAGGATGATGGTATGGACG
>JBAXJB010000093.1:0-2295 GCA_037138055.1 Alphaproteobacteria bacterium
GTCGGCTGTTGTGTCGCCAACCGGCCCGCCCGACTTCCTTACGTTGGACGAGGCCGCAGCCGTGTTGCGGGTCGGGCGGAGCACCGCATATCGCGAGGCGAACGCCTTCGAACGTTCAGGTGGACGCACCGGCATTCCAGTGGTTCGGCTCGGCAAACAGTTCCGGGTGCCGCGGTATCGGCTCGAGGAACAACTCGGTGGCCCGCTCACTTGGCCACCTCCACCACCGGTCGCAGTGGAGCCCCGGGTCGTGAAACAGCCGACGAAACGATCGTCGCGCCCGACCCAGCGAGCGAAGCGTCAAGCCGCATCGCGGCCGACCACCCAGTTGTCGCTGGGCATCGAGCCCTGAGGAACACTCATGACCGTCTACCGACCGACCACTAACAGGCATGCTCACACACCTGCACCCGGGTGTGAACGGTTTCGTCGCGTTTCGTCGCGGGGGTCGTTGTGACGGTTCCCGGCAAGGGTGGACGACCCCGAAAGTGGCGGAGTGACGCCGATCGCAGCCGCGCCTATCGGGCACGCCAGGCCGGCGCGGACGAGCCGCCGGTACTTGCTCAGGCCCTCGATGACGGCGACGAACTCGCTCGCGCCTGGGCGACGGTACGCGAACTCGGGGAGCAACTCACCACGGTGAGGGAAGCGATGAAACAGGCTCGTCGCGAGCGCGACCAGGCCCATCGAGAGTTGGTCAGCGAGCAACGTCGGTGGGGATGGATCGAGGCACACATCGCCGAACTCACCGCCGAACGCGACCGGATCGCGATTGAACGCGACGCCCTCGCCCAAGAGCTGGGCGATCTTCGGCAACACGCGGCGCTACTCAAGCAACGACTCGCGCTCGGTGCCGCACCCGCGGTCGCCGCGGCGGTGAACCCTGCCGGACTCTCACGCGCTCAGCGACGCCAACTCCAACGCGAGCAAGCCCGCCGGATGGGCAGAAGTGGTTGAGTGCGCGGCCGCAGCGCTGCGTCAATCGGCCTACTTCACGAGGTCTTCAATATTGGCGAAGTATTCCTTGAGCGTGCCTTGGTTTCGGTTGTCAGGATCATCGGCGAACCAGATCAGGGAGTGGCCTGCGGCGTGGGGTTGTGCGCCGGTGTCGTTTTCGGCGCGGAGTCTGACGAGAGTCTTTGTCACGCCGTCCAATGCCCAGGCTGTTCCGTTCGCTCCTGCCCATGTTATGAAGTTCGAGCCTGCTTCCGGCGAGCCGATGCCAACGGCATCCGGGTTCCGGTTCAAGGCGTCGGCAATGTCGGTAAGCGGTTCGAAGTTCGGTCCAATCACTTGGATGTGTTTCACAAGGGTTTGACCGTTCGGGTCAGCATTCGAGTTGGGTCCGGCGAGATCAAGAATCGAGAACGCATCGCTCGAGATCACGTCGATGACGCCGTTCATCGGTTTGCTGAGTGGTTCGAGGGTTCGAACGTCGAAGCGTTGCAGGTAGAACGTGTACTGATCGAGGGTCGGAACGATCACGAGGTCGAGCAGGTTTCCGTGAAGCGATGCATCGCGAACCTGGTAGGGGCCATGCCGGACCTCTCCAGTGACCAGGTTTGCGACCCAAACACCCGGCGAATTCGGGACTTGTCGATGCTCCGCGGTTTCGCGCACTTCGCTAGTCCACACGACGTAGTCACCGCTCACGTCGAGACGATCCGGGACAGTGCCGGTGGCTGCGAGGAGTTTTCGCACACGCCGAGTCGTTCGGTCGTACACCATTATCAGGTAGGAGCCACGAGGACAAACTGAGTTGCATCCCGTAGAAAACACCAGGTACCTGTCTGTTCCTGATGCCACGTTCGGAGGACGATTGAACGAAGGGCACATCGTCCAGCACGGATCTTCCGGCAGGACGTCGACGACTTTGTTGCCCTGCTTCGGGTCCAGAACGCGCTGCGGGCTGAAAGTCTGCATTCGATCAACGAACGTGATATCACTACCGAAGGTCAAACCATCAGAAGTGACACCGACAGGGAAGAACCAAGGGGGCTCAGTCGGCGGCTGCGTCGCCGTACCGAAGTATGAGGTTCCGATAACGGTGACGGAGTCCGCACTCGGTACATGATCAATGACCCTCAGCGCCGGCACAGTCGTCGTCGGCACCGATAACGAAGTTGCAGATGTCGTCGGCGACGACGACGATGTCGTCGACGACGCCACGACGCTCGTCGGTGGCGACGGAACCGGCGCCACCGTGGACCTGAACACCATCGACGCTTACGGGCGGTTCATCGACTGCAACGAGATATCGGTGGCACCGAAGACAGTGAAAGTGAATGTGGATGT
>JBAXJB010000094.1:0-2237 GCA_037138055.1 Alphaproteobacteria bacterium
CATTTGATTATATGTATTTAACTCACACGTGTGTATGCGAGTTGCTTAATATTGGCGAGATTTCTTCGAATTCCATAAACCAGTTGTATTTGAAAGTTTATAATCCTAATGTATGAACAAAGTTTTGCTCGCTTTTTTTAAAAACGATTTCTAAAAGTTTTTTTTGCTCGCTTTTTTTAAAAGCGATTTTTAAAAGCGAAAAGCGAAAAGTTAAAAATAAAATATCGGCGTTATATAAAATGGCTTCTACACGCAACAAGAACACCCCCGGTAATTATTGTTTAGAACAAAAGCAATACACTCACTCGCGAACATATACATTGTATCCAAATTCACAATATGGTGCGGCATATGATACGAAATTGCCAGGGAATGGCTTGAATCCTGGTCAAATACCTGGCAACAAAATGTCATACAATGCTCCGGACATTGAATCATTTTTGTTTGGGATAAATTCGACCAATTTAGTGAAGCCGGCGCCAACATTTGTACCAGAATTAGCAAACCTTGGAACGTCAAACATATTCAAAAAGGATGTTATTTGCGTACCCGAACCATTAGTAGTTGAGAAGAACCAAAGACCATACCCTGTACCCAAGTAAAACTTTAGATGATTTTACAAATGAGTGGTGGAATGATTTTATATTATTTGAATTTATATTTAGTTTAAAATAATATAAAATATGTTTGCTTTTTATATAAATGAGTAACATAAACGCCAACAACATTAACAGTGAGAATATCACTGTTGTAAACTTGAATGTTACCACAATTAATGGGAGACCATATATGGGAAGCGGTAATACTTGCGGGTATTACGTTGCCTGTCAGGAATGTGGGTCTCAGCCAAATTCGGACGTATGTGAATGTGGGGCATCTTGCGATTTTGTCCCAGACGTCTGCGATTGCTATGTACCTCCTTGTGGTGGAGGAGGTGGAGGAACTGGATATACTGGGCCGACAGGTCCTGCGGGAACAGATGGAATTGCTGCAAATACGGGAGCGACTGGCCCCACGGGTGCGACAGGTCCCGAAGGTATGACTGGACCTCAAGGAATCCCGGGTTCTGCGACGAGTACTGGAGCGACAGGAGACACCGGTCCAACAGGTCCTACAGGATCAAGGGGAAACACTGGTGAAACAGGAGATGCTGGTCCTACGGGAGACACGGGAGCAACTGGCTCCACTGGTATGACAGGCGCGACAGGTGCCGAAGGTATGACTGGTCCTACGGGATCCACCGGGTCAACTGGTTTTGCGGGTGCGACTGGATCAACTGGATCAACTGGTTCCACAGGTGAAAAAGGAGATACGGGTCCTAAAGGGGATACAGGATCAACAGGTTCCGCAGGTGATACAGGACCAACTGGTTTCGCAGGTGCGACTGGATCAACAGGTTCCGCAGGTGATACAGGTCCTACAGGAGACACAGGAGCAGCAGGATCAACTGGCTCCGCAGGTGCGACAGGACCTACGGGCTCAACCGGAGATACAGGAGCAACTGGTGACACAGGAGACACAGGAGCAACTGGTGACACAGGCCCTACGGGGTCAACTGGAGATACAGGAGACACAGGAGCAACTGGTGATACAGGAGCAACTGGTGACACAGGCCCTACGGGGTCAACCGGAGATACTGGCCCCACCGGAGATACAGGCCCTACGGGAGATACAGGATCAACCGGAGATACTGGGTCTACAGGATCAACTGGAGATACAGGACCTACAGGTCCTTCGTTTAATTTAACAGTTGGCACAACTGGAGGTACTGGTGTTACAGGATTTTCTGATATAAATACAATTCTATTTGATTTGAATTCGGGTTTCGATGTAACATCTGGACCAACTGGAACTGTTACAATTGGTATGAATAGTACATTCAAATACTGGGAGGTTGATGGATCATTGGCCTTGACAGCAGTTGGTATTGATACAGTAAACTTCATTTCTGGTGCTGGTATTTCAATTGTTGGGGGCAGGGATGCGTCTGGAGTTCAAACACTAACATTTACAAATACTGGTGGAGGAGGAAGTGGAGCAACTGGAGATACGGGCCCTACGGGCTCAACTGGAGATACGGGCTCAACTGGAGACGCAGGAGCAACTGGAGACGCAGGATCAACTGGAGATACGGGCTCAACTGGAGACGCAGGAGCAACTGGAGATACAGGACCTACGGGCTCAACTGGAGATACGGGAGCAACTGGAGATACGGGCCCTACGGGCTCAACTGGAGA
>JBAXJB010000095.1:0-2178 GCA_037138055.1 Alphaproteobacteria bacterium
TAAAAATCCAGTGCTTGGGATGGCTATCGGCGCTCTTACCAAGTCGTCGACGCCCAGCGCGAGCTACGCGGCGGAACCCGCAGTGGTGGCTTCGCACCCGACGCAAGCCCTAGTCTCTTCTGGGGTTACGTCTGGCGGAATGGTCCGAACCCGAGGCGGAGGGCAAGAAGCTGGGCGGTTTTATCGAATGGGGCAGGATTCAGGCTACGGAAGAGTCCCTCAGATTGCCGGAAAGATGGGGCCAGCCGGTGCCCCCAAGCCTGTTCCACCACCTCGGCCAGCGCCGCCGAGGGGAGATATGCAACGGATGCCACAGGGGCCTGCAGGGCCGGGAAGGAGCACTATGAACTATGGCGGAACTGTTTCAGACGCTGTGCGAGCTGCTAAGTCGTCTGGTGGAGGCTTGGTGGCAATCAATGGGGTACTAAGAGGCGTGGTAGCGCTGGGGGGGAAATGGCTACCGAACAAAAAGGTAGCGGCTTTAGCCAAGAGGATCGGCTTGGAAGCTGCAGGGATTGCTCTAGGAGTCGGACTGGCGAACGTAGCCCAGATGGTGGCCACCGATTCCGCCAGGACGACAAGGGGACGGCGCAGAGGCATTACCTGGCGCGAGCTGTCTACCACTCGCCGAACAATGCGCCGTTTGAATTCGATGAGCTGCTATATCAAGGCAGCGCCACAGAGGAAGGCTAGAACATGCCGATAATCCAAGGGACTACAAGTACCGCCGCCGGAGCTGCTACTGCAAACGTGCTCGCCGGATCTGTCTACGAATATCTGCCTTATCCGTGCCTGTTGGAGATCGGAGTCGTCGACGATACGAACGGAGAACAAAGGGTCACGATCCTTTCCGGTTCAGACGTTTTGATGGAGGAGTCTCCGGTATCGGTACAGAACAGATTCCCCGTGTATCCCGACGATTACGCTGTGAGCGATTACGCTGCAGGCGGCGATCGCTTGGTGATTCGAGTACGGAACACGGGAGCTGCAGCTAGGACGCTTCGCTGGGCAGTCAAGGTCACCCCTGTATGAGCACCAATGCACCATTCCTAGCACTAGCTGAATCGTTCGGGTCTAGGTCCCAATTTTGGGACCTGTCGGAAACGATAGTGCCAGTTTGCAATGTCGACTCGGACGTCCATGCGAATTTACTGCTAGTGGGTCTGGATGGATCTAGCGGATTAACTGCCTCGGGAACAGCTGGAACGGTAGCAGTTACCTCTTCCCATGACTGCTATCTATCCAGCGTTTTCCTGAAAGAACCCCAGACCACGACGAAGAACTCGGTATTCATCCGAGACATTGTCTGGCTGAGGAATACGGGGAGTGCATTGCAACAGATCGCCTATTTGTCCTTGCTTCCCTATAACGGAAGCGATTCTATAGGGCAGGGTGGTGGAGATCAGCGGACGTATCGGTGCGATGGGATACCTTATGGCACGCTGATTCGAGCTGGCGATGTTTTTTCCTGTACTTATTTTAACGCTGGCGCTGCTGCCTTTGTTGCCGCTGCAGTGATTGGTTACCGTGGGTTTCAGGGTCCGCCTCAATAGTCTCATTCCCCCTGCTAAACCGGTTTAGATTTTGCTCTATACTAACTAGACTAGATAGTTTTTATTAGATAGACTAACCGACAGGGGGGGGATTCGGAGGGTGTGGGAACCCAAGGGGGGGGGTATACTGTCCACAGGATATCTACAGGATTTCCACAGATGGATGTGAATTGGTTAGGTCTTCACCAAGAACTGGAAACTATCTACACGGAGCTGTTGCGCTGGCATGTTAAGGTGGCTGAAGTCGCATCTGGGGCGAGCAGTACTGGGGGTAGCGGACGATTACGACGATCGGCTAGATCGTCTAGAGTCGCTCTACGACAAGTTGAACGTATCCGTAAAATCATCGCGCTTGAGATCATTACGCAATCCGCCCGAGCTGCCCGAGGACGTCGTGGCACAGGCCCAAGCAATCGTCGCCCAAGGTCAAGAGACTCAACCTTCTGAACCCGCCTATATCCGTGTCAGACGAACCGCGAGGCGTTAAACAATGCCGTTCAAGAAGCTTTTCAAGCAAGTCGCGCAAGTCGCCAAGCCGTTCGTTAAGCCAGCGCTCACGGCTTTGGCCGTTAAAAATCCAGTGCTTGGGATGGCTATCGGCGCTCTTACCAAGTCGTCGACGCCC
>JBAXJB010000096.1:0-2159 GCA_037138055.1 Alphaproteobacteria bacterium
AGGCCAATGGGTTTGACTTCGGGCTGGGCCAAGAGGGCGCGGGCAAAGGCCTCAGCGATTTCGGCGGGCAGGGAGATTTCAAAACCGTCTTCGCCGGTGTAGCCGCTGCGGGTGATGAACAGCGCGGCGTCTTGCCAAGTGAAAGCCGCCCCGGTCATGAAGACCAGAGCTTCAACACCCGGCAGCAGACGCGCCAAGGCCGTCACGGCTTGCGGGCCTTGCAGGGCCAAGAGCGCCCGGTCGAACTGCGGCTCGATGGTGCAGCGCTTGCCAATGCGCTCTTGGATATGCGCCAGATCGCCATGCTTGCACGCGCCGTTGACGATGACAAAAATATCATCGCCTCTGTTCACAAACATCAGGTCGTCGATGATGCCGCCGGCGTCGTTCAGCAGCAGGCCATAGCGTTGCTTGCCCACACCCAGGTCGATCACATCGACCGGCATCAGGCTTTCAAAGGCGGCGGCGGCACCGGGGCCGACCAGGCGCAACTGGCCCATGTGGGAGACGTCAAACAGGCCTGCGGCTTGGCGGGTGTGCAGGTGCTCGGCCTTCAGGCCGGCCGGATACTGGATCGGCATGTCCCAGCCGGCGAAGGCGCCCATGCGCGCGCCCAGGCGGCGGTGCAGGGCGTCGAGCGGAACATGCGCCGGGGCGGCGGCGGTGGAATCGGTCATGGTGTCTCCAGCGGGAGCAGGCCCGCCCGCCGCATCGGGCGGGCGGCGGGAGCGACTCAGGCGTAGTCGCTGATCGGCGGGCAGGTGCAGACCAGCTGGCGATCGCCAGCGGCGTTGTCCACCCGCTTCACGCTCGGCCAGAACTTGGCCTCGCGCAGCCAGGCAAGGGGATAGACCGCCTGCTCGCGCGAGTAGGGATGGGTCCAGTCGGCGGCCAGCTCGAAGGCGGTGTGCGGCGCATTTTTCAACGGGTTGTCGAGCGCATCGAGCGCACCCGACTTCACCTGCGCGATTTCGCCGGCGATGGCGATCATGGCCTCGCAAAAGCGATCGAGCTCGGCCTTCGATTCGCTTTCGGTCGGCTCGACCATCAGGGTGTCGGCGACCGGAAACGACAGGGTCGGCGCATGAAAGCCGTAGTCCATCAGGCGCTTGGCGATGTCTTCGGCGGTGATGCCGCACTCGCCCTTGAGATGGCGCACATCAAGGATGCATTCATGCGCCACGCGGCCATTGGCGCCGGTATAAAGCACCGGATAGTGGCCCTGCAGGCGGGTCGCGATGTAGTTGGCATTGAGGATCGCCACCTCGGTCGCCTTGCGGATGCCGCTGGCTCCCATCATGCGGATATACATCCACGAGATGGTGGTGATCAGCGCGCTGCCGCTGGGGGCGGCCGAGACGCTGTTGCCCTGGTCGGCGTGCTGGTAGGGATCGCTCGCAAGGAAGGGAGCCAGGTGCGCGGCCACCGCGATCGGGCCCATGCCCGGGCCGCCGCCGCCGTGCGGAATGCAGAAGGTTATGTGCAGGTTCATGTGGCAGACAGCGGCGCCGATGTCGCCCGGACGGGTCAGGCCGGCCTGGGCGTTGGGGTTGGCGCCATCCATATAGACCTGCCCGCCGGCCTCGTGAACCATCGCGCAGACATCGCTGATCGCGGCCTCGAAGACGCCGTGGGTCGACGGGTAGGTCACCATCAGCGCAGCGAGCGCATCGCGGTGGGCGGCGACCTTGGCCTGCAGATCGGCCACATCGATGTTGCCGTCGGCATCGCAGGCCACCACCACGATCTTCAGGCCCATCATCTGCGCGGTGGCCGGATTGGTGCCGTGTGCCGATGACGGAATCAGACAGATATCACGATGGCCCTGACCGCGCGCGGCCTGCCACTGCCTGATCGCCAGCAGTCCGGCGTATTCGCCTTGTGCACCCGAATTCGGCTGGAACGACACCGAATCGAAGCCGGTGATCTCGGCAAGCCATACGCCGAGTTGTCGCAGCATCTCGGTGTAGCCCTCGCGCTGCTCGGCGGGCGCAAAAGGATGAATCGCTGCGAACTGCGGCCAGCTGACCGGTGCCATCTCGGCGGCCGCATTGAGCTTCATCGTGCACGAGCCCAGCGGGATCATCGAATGCACCAGCGAGAGGTCGCGATTTTCGAGGCGCTTGAGATAGCGCATGAACTCGGTCTCGCTGTGAAAG
>JBAXJB010000097.1:0-2034 GCA_037138055.1 Alphaproteobacteria bacterium
CTGATGTTCCTGAAGAACCTGATGTTCCTGAAGAACCATTTATACCAGATGTTCCAGATGAACCATTTATACCAGATGTTCCTGAAGAACCTGAAGAACCACTTGTTCCTGAAGAACCTGAGCTTCCACTTGTTCCTGATGAGCCTGATGTTCCTGAAGAACCTGATGTTCCTGAAGAACCATTTATACCAGATGTTCCTGAAGAACCATTTATACCGCTTGTTCCCGATGAACCTGAGCTTCCGCTTGTTCCACTTGAACCTGAAGAACCTGATGTTCCAGAAGAACCTGAAGAACCTGATGTTCCTGAAGAACCATTTATACCACTTGTTCCTGATGAACCATTTATACCACTTGTTCCTGATGAACCGCTTGAACCAGATGTTCCTGATGAACCTGATGTTCCCG
This sequence comes from Alphaproteobacteria bacterium, assembly GCA_037138055.1. GTDB lineage: Bacteria > Pseudomonadota > Alphaproteobacteria > Paracaedibacterales > CAITNM01 > CAITNM01. The sequence continues at coordinate 409 of JBAXJB010000097.1, forward strand.
CAAGACCGCTAACACCACTTGTTCCAGAAGAACCTGATGTTCCTGAAGAACCTGATGTTCCTGAAGAACCATTTATACCTGAAGTTCCTGATGAACCTGAGCTTCCCGAAGTTCCTGAAGAACCTGAGCTTCCACTTGTTCCGCTTGAGCCAGATGTTCCTGATGAGCCAGATGTTCCTGAAGAACCTGAGCTTCCACTAGTTCCTGATGAACCTGAGCTACCTGATGTTCCTGATGAACCTGAGCTTCCACTTGTTCCGCTTGAGCCAGATGTTCCTGAAGAACCACTTGTTCCTGATGAACCTGAGCTTCCACTAGTTCCTGATGAACCTGAGCTTCCACTAGTTCCTGATGAACCTGAGCTTCCACTTGTTCCGCTTGAGCCAGATGTTCCTGATGAGCCAGATGTTCCTGAAGAACCTGAGCTTCCACTAGTTCCTGATGAACCACTTGTTCCGCTTGAACCTGAAGTTCCTGAAGACCCGCTTGAGCCAGATGTTCCTGATGAACCACTTGAGCCAGATGTTCCTGAACTACCTGATGAGCCGCTTGTTCCTGAAGAACCACTTGAACCAGATGTTCCTGAAGAACCTGAACTACCTGAAGAACCCGCGTTACCTGTTCTAGCAAATTGAATTGCAAGTGGAGCAGCATTTGCTCCAAGTGTACCACTTACATAAGACACAGGGATTGTATAATATCCTGCATTTGCAACTACCGTACCACTGACAATAAAAGTATTAACAACCGTACCAGTATCTCTACTGTATATGGTAATTGTTCCTCTATTTGTAGTATTTGTAGATGTTGACCAAGTATCATACCAAGCTGTTTGCGTATTACCTAATTGGTCTAAATTATCAATATAGATAGAAGTTACTGAACCAATTGTTGCACTGTTGTATGCAACTATTCCATTTCCTGGGTCAGTATTTGTTGTTGTGGTTGAGAAATTATATCTTGTTCCACCAGCAACTCCTGAAGTTCCTGATGAACCTGAACTACCTGAAGAACCACTTGAACCAGATGTTCCTGAAGAGCCTGAGCTACCTGAAGTTCCTGATGAACCTGAACTACCGCTTGAACCACTTGTTCCTGAAGAACCTGAACTACCTGATGTTCCACTTGAACCACTTGAACCAGATGTTCCTGAAGAACCTGAGCTTCCACTTGTTCCTGAACTTCCACTTGAACCACTTGAACCTGAGGTTCCTGAAGAACCACTTGTTCCGCTTGAGCCAGATGTTCCTGAGCTACCTGATGTTCCTGAAGAACCACTTGAACCAGATGTTCCTGATGAACCTGAGCTTCCACTTGTCCCTGAGCTACCTGATGTTCCTGAAGAACCACTTGTTCCTGATGAACCTGAGCTACCACTTGTTCCTGATGAACCTGAGCTTCCGCTTGAGCCAGATGTTCCTGAAGAACCTGAACTTCCACTCGTTCCTGAAGAACCTGAACTTCCACTCGTTCCTGATGAACCGCTTGAACCAGATGTTCCTGAAGAGCCTGATGAACCTGATGAGCCAGATGTTCCTGATGAACCTGAGCTACCTGATGTTCCTGAAGAACCACTTGTCCCTGAGCTACCTGATGTTCCTGAAGAACCACTTGTTCCTGATGAAC
>JBAXJB010000098.1:0-2022 GCA_037138055.1 Alphaproteobacteria bacterium
CACCTCGAAAACTTAAGTTTGCGCGCCGCAAAAGCACGACAGGGGACCAAGGGTCCCCCTCGCGAAATCGACTAGTGGGTCGTCCAATACCGATATTCGGGTGCTACCAGATGACCTTCTTCGGTCGCCCAGGGCTCTTGGATTGCCTTGAAAAAGACAAGACACTGCGTCTCCGAAGACTCCGATGCAGTGGCACAAAACCCGAGCTGTAAGTCTTGACGACGCACTAAAAAGTGATCGCAGTGAAAGAGCGGAACACCTCTGTCTTGGAAACGGTCTCGAAATGGAACCTGTCAAGCGGTAGTTTTATTCCGGTAATCCGCCTAAACTATTTGTCAGCCACGAACGCATCTCGTGGTATTTGTCCATGCAACCTATAGAATTTGACGAGGCTTCAGGCATGTCGGGGAAGGAAAGTACCCCTGTCGATCTTTCCGGAATTTCGATCCGAGTACTGATAGTCGACGATGATGAGGCACACGCTCAGGCTGTGGCCGAAAGCCTGCAACGTGTTGGCTATGACTGCACGGTCGCAGGCTCGGGCAAACGAGCTGTTGCGTTGATCGAAAGCCAGACCTTCGACGTCATTGTCACCGATCTGATGATGGATGAAGTCGACGGGCTGGAGATTCTCCGTAAATCCAAGGAAGAGCTTCCGGATGCCGAAGTGATCTTGTTAACAGGACACGCGTCAATCAAGACGGCGGTGGCTGCCGGGCAACACGGCGTACACACTTATCTGACAAAACCACTGGACATTACCGAATTACGGCACGCGGTGGAAAAGGCATCCAGCCGAGTCCGACTGCTGCGTAACAATGCGGAACTGAGCCGAAGACTGGACGAGAAATTCGGTTACGAAGGGGTGATTGGTAACAGTCCCGCCATGCAACGCGTCATGGAGAAATTGCGTAGTGTCGCACCGACCGATAGTACCGTTTTAATCCTTGGCGAGAGCGGAACGGGCAAAGAACTTGCCGCCCGTGCTTTGCATCAGAACAGCGAACGCAAAAACAAACCTTTCGTCCCACTTAACATCTCGGCCCTTCCGGAAAGCCTGCTTGAAGGGGAATTGTTCGGCCATGAACAAGGAGCCTTCACGGGTGCCATCGGCAAACGGATTGGCAAGTTCGAATACGCCAACGGGGGAACTCTGTTTCTGGACGAAGTCGGCGAAATGCCGATGGCAACGCAGATTAAACTGTTGCGCGTCCTGGAAGACCGCAAAGTTTCACGGATCGGCGCGAACGAAGAAATGGATGTCAATGTTCGAGTGGTCGCAGCAACCAACGCGGACATGCAGGAAGGGATCAAGAAGGGGACTTTTCGTAAGGATTTGTATTTCCGCCTGGCGGTTGTCACGATCGAACTTCCTCCACTTCGCGAACGCCGCAGTGACATTCCGTTGCTCGTCGATTCATTTCTCAAGCAACTCTCAGCACGCAACAACCGTCCGATCCCGATTGTCACTCGACAGGCTCAGCAGGCCCTGATCGCTTATGACTGGCCAGGAAACGTCCGCGAATTGCGGAATGCGCTAGAAGGAATGATCATTCTGGACAAGGACGGTCGCCTCGACGTCGATGACCTTCCGGGAGATATTGCCCCGCTGGGCCTTAAGGCTGACAATGCCGAGGGACCAGGACATTTTCACGGTGCCGACTCGTTGATTGGCCGACCATTTACGGAAGTCGAAAAGTACTACATCCAATGTGCCTTGGAAATCACCGGCGGACGCCGGGAAGAGGCGGCTCACCTGCTGGGGATTGGCGAACGAACGATGTATCGCAAGATTAAGGAATACGACATCAAAGGATGAGTGTTCCCCTCGCGGATGGGACATCTGCTCGCGTAGTATGCTGGTGTCGTCCCGTCTCGTGGAGATCCTGACGGTCCCGCTGGTAGACGACCAAACGCGATCAAGGATGACGATTGCGAGCCTGTCGGCTCGGCGATTTTGGTTTTGTTTCTGTGGTTCAGCAAGGGAGTTTTTTCCAGTGGAGTCTGATTCGCCTGTTTCTC
>JBAXJB010000099.1:0-1970 GCA_037138055.1 Alphaproteobacteria bacterium
ACCCAATTCTGAAAAAAGTAACCGTTCATAAAGAAATTAAATAGTCATGGCAAAAGCAGCTTCTAAAAACGCTAAAGTAAAAGATGCCAAAGCATCTGCTGAAGCAAAAAACTGGACAAAAGTTATCAAGGCTGTTCGTAGCCCTAAGACTGGTGCATATACCTTTAAAGAGGCGATCATACACAAGGATAAGGTGAAGGATTTCTTGGCTGAAAAATAATCGGTCCATCAAGAACTTATTGAAAAGCTTTCCCTTTTTTCGGGAAGGCTTTTTGTATTTTGTTAGGAATCGATTGATAGCATATTCATTTTATACTGATTAAAGTAGTTGATATGAGTTTTTTAGGAAAGCTATTCGGAAAAAAAGAGAAAGAGAGCCTGGATCAGGGTTTGCAAAAGACCAAGGAAGGTTTCCTTGCAAAGATTACCAAAGCAATTGCTGGAAAAACAACGATTGATGAAGAGGTCCTAGACAATTTAGAAGAAGCATTAGTTGGTGCTGATGTGGGTATCGAAACAACGATTAAAATCATAGAAAGAATTGAGAAGCGCGCTAAGGAAGACAAGTACTTAGGAACTTCTGAGTTGAATACAATACTGCAACAAGAGATCAAAGCATTATTAGTTGATGCATCTGAAGATTCTTACAAAAGCTTTGTAGCACCCGAAGGAAAGAAACCCTATATCATTTTAGTAGTAGGTGTAAACGGGGTTGGAAAAACTACCACGATTGGCAAACTGGCCTATCATTATAAAGCAGCAGGTATGAATGTGGTATTAGGCGCTGCCGATACCTTTAGAGCCGCTGCGGTTGATCAATTAACTATTTGGAGCGAAAGGGTTGGAGTGCCCATCGTTAAGCAGGCAATGGGTTCAGATCCAAGTGCCGTTGCTTATGATACTGTGGCAAGTGCCGTGTCAAAAAACGCTGATATTGTAATCATAGATACTGCTGGAAGATTGCACAATAAGATCCATTTAATGGAAGAGTTGAGCAAAATTAAAAGAGTGATTCAAAAAATTGTTCCCAATGCCCCACACGAAGTGATGTTGGTGTTGGATGGTTCAACCGGACAAAACGCCGTAGAACAAGCGCGCCAGTTTACTGCTACAACTGAAGTAACTGCTTTAACGATTACCAAATTAGACGGAACCGCTAAAGGAGGTGTAGTGTTGGCTATTGCAGACCAATTCAAGATCCCTGTAAAATATATTGGTGTAGGTGAAAAAATTGAAGATTTAATTTTATTCGATAAAGATGAATTTGTAGATAGTTTATTTAAATTAGCAGACTAAAAAATTTAAAAAAACTTTTATGAAAAAAGTGATTCTTTTTTGTATGCTGTTTGCAGGAATGGCAACTGTTACAAATGCGCAATTAGGCGATCTAACAAAACAAGCAACTGCAGCTGCTGCTGGTGCTGGTTTTGATGTAAATAAAATTACAGGAGATGTGATGAAACAATTAACTCCAGGCTTGGCTTTAACTGCAGTTCAAAATCCAAAAGTAACTAGTGCTGTTACTGACTTTTTAGGAAAGAAAGCAAGTATTCTACCGCTCTTAGCTTCAAATCCATCGAAGTATGCTAGTCAGTTTTCTAGTTTATTCAGTGGCTTGCAAGGCAAGCTAGGCGGCATTCTAAATCCTAGTCAGCTAACAAAGTTCCTAAGCTTAAAACCAAAGACCAACAACCCTTCAAATCCTTTATCTAACTTATTCTTCTAAGACAATTTCAAATGATAAATAAGCCCCCAAAGATTTTCTTTGGGGGCTTATAATTTACTTAGATGAGCCCCAGCTTGAAAGCTGTGGTTAACGTATTTCTTTAGATGAGCCCCAGCTTGAAAGCTGGGGTTAAAGTATTTCTTTAGATGATTTATCTAAACCACATCTTCCTCACTCCTCACTCCTCATTGTCAGTGCCTGAAATAAGTTGACCATTAAAAAGTAGAAAAATGGCAACAAGAAC
>JBAXJB010000100.1:0-1943 GCA_037138055.1 Alphaproteobacteria bacterium
CTAGTTAGAAGTCGTGAAACGAAAAACCCCCAGCGCGAAAGCAGGGGGTTCAGTAGGAGGTGGTAGCTCGAGGCGAAAGCGACTAAGAATTTTGGGATAAGGTCACTGCTAGGCCCTCGCGTTCAGGCTACGGTAAATTTGAGATTACCTAACTTCTCAATACGGGTCTCAAGTTTATCGCCGGGCTTTAGCCAAACCTGTTTGTCTTTGGGATACCCTGAAATTACGCCTTCAGGGGTGCCCGTAAAAATAATATCACCCGGCTCGAGAGTAAAAATCTTTGAGGTATAGCTCACAATCTGAGCACAATTAAAGACCATATCGCTAGTATTAGACGACTGACGGACTTCACCATTCACATACTGTTCAATCTTCAGTTGATCTGGATTACCCACTAGGTCTGAGGTCAAAATGTAAGGACCGATTGGCGCAAAGCCATCGTTGGTCTTACCAATCATCCATTGACTACTACGTTGCTGTAAGTCACGCGCTGTAAAGTCTTGCCCAGTCGCGTACCCAAATACGTATGACAAGGCATCGGCCTCAGATACGTTCAAGGCGCGCTTGCCCATGACTATCACTAACTCTGCTTCATAGTCGAACTTTTCTGCATTGACTAATGATGCCTTGACAATCCCATTATGACTATTGAGGGTGTTATTAAATTTATTGAACAAAATGGGCAATGTTGGTATGGGATTATTTGTTTCTCTAGCATGTTTTGCGTAGTTCAATCCCACACACACGATCTTCTCAGGGTTCGTAATGGCTGGCGCATATTGAATTTTAGATTCATCTAAAAACAAATTTGGGCCACCTTTACTTAATGCTAAGCCTACCAATTTTCCTAGACCTTGATCACCATTTTGAATCAAATCATCAGTATCGACTGGCGCCTTCACCTTAAACTGTTTAGCTGCTTTAGCCACATCTAAAATGCCTTTGTCCGTCTTTACACCCAAGACATATTCATTGTTAGATTTATAGTTGAGCACAATCATGTTCTTTGCCATCTCTGGATTGGCAATCCTGACAGCCCCTGCCCCAGGCCCCGCTGCCTCAGCCTGATTTGAAATAAAAGGGGTTGATAGTGCAGCACCGCCAGCTAAGGCTGATACCTTTAGAAATTCACGTCTTTGGTTAGTCATAGTCTCTCCGTATTTCATTCTTGTTATTGAAGTTTTACCCTCGCTAACAATCTAACATGGGGTGAAAATCATCAATATAGGGATTACCCGTGAATACCTCAACTCAAGCTTAGCTAGCTTAATAATCCACAGGGGATGGTAGAAATTGAGTCCCCTGTCTTTCTATATTGAGATGGCATTTTTAATTAGAATATCTACCTAAATAAGACTAAGGCCTCACATGACAGAATCTATTGAAATCCGCAAAATTGTTCCACCAGTATTTGAGCCAGTCAATTTAGGTGAAAGAATCCTGTGCTATCGGCCTATGAAGCATGGCATGCCTCACTTTGGCATTGAGCAAATAGGTAGCAAAGTCATCGCCCATAATTATGGTCATGGTGGTAGTGGTTGGACACTAGGTCCGGGATCAGCGAAGTATGTCAACGCTTTACTCATTGAGTCGCCATTGGCAAAAGAGTTGTCCGATAAATCTATCCCCATAGCTATTATTGGGGCTGGATTAGTTGGGTTGTTTACTGCCTATGATTTAGTCAAACGCGGATACAGCAATATCACTATTTACGCTGAGAAGTTAGATTCTCTAGCATCTCATTATGCTGGGGGCTTATTGGCTCCAGTCTCCATGGATAACGATCATGAAATGCAGCCCATCATTGATCAAATCGGTATTGATGCCTATCGTTTTTATGATGGTGTTGCACGAGACAAAAATGATGACTTCAAAAAAGGGGCTCGCCTAGTTCCTAGCTACTTTAATAGTAGAAAAGACTCTGGATTAGAGCCTTACGTAGG
>JBAXJB010000101.1:0-1935 GCA_037138055.1 Alphaproteobacteria bacterium
GCTCTTATGCGTAAGGTAAACAAAATAAAGAAGAGTCGCCCTATAAGCCGGACACAGTAGAAAATAGGCTCTGACCAGCATAGTTTTAAAGAGTATTACGACGGACGTGTACGAGGGTTAGCTCAATACATCCATGATGCAATACAAGCCCAGTAAAGCCTTATTTCTCAACTAGAAACTGCCCCATTAGACCGCCATCCTCATGGTTTGCCATGTGGCAGTGATACATATAGGCCCACTCAGAACTTGCATAGTCATCAAACTTGGCAAGGAAAGTTACTTTTTCACTAGGCTGAATCGAGAAAGTATCTTTCCAGCCATTTTCATGCGCAGGAATTGCTCCCGTACTTCTAGAAATTATCTTGAACTGCACATCATGGATATGGAATGAGTGCCCAAAGGTAGGACCATTTGTAATAGTCCATGCCTCGGTTGCTCCTAGTTTCACATGTTGGTTGATGTAGTCCATCGAGTAACTCTTACTGTCAAAAGTAAAAGGTGTTCCTGGACCATTGTCAGTGATTGCAATGGAGCGAGATTTTGTTACTTGAGACTTAGTTGGAAAGGCATTCTTAGTTAAAACCGTTGGAAGTGAGGAAATCCCCTTCGAAGTTGGCTTAGATACATTAATTTTTAGGACATTAAAATCTATGTTGTTTAAAAGACTTCCAAAATCACCTGTAGTTGCGGGTTCGCTGCCTCCATAACCGAAAGCGAGTCCCTTATTGAAGGAACGCACATACAGGGATGAACCGACCTTGTCATTTGATAAATCAACAAGAACTTCATATCTTTCGCCTGGAACCATGAGTAACCTTTTGACAGGGATCGGCTTATCAACTAATCCGCCATCGGTAGTAATTACATAAAACTTTCTGCCATCAGAGAATCCAAGGTTGTATGCGCGTTCTGATTCAATATTGAGCAATCGAAGTCGAACATACTGTGCGGGCAATGAAACCTCGGCATTTGCAATTCCATTAGTAAGCATGGTGTCACCATAAATTGTGGTTTCACCAATTTGATTTGTTGCCGACAAAGTTCGGCTGCCGAGTGCAAGTGGGATATCGTCAATGCCGTATGTACGTGGCAACTTTAGCGCTGATTCAATTGAATCTTGAACAAAAATAAACCCTCCGGCACCTAGAGCAAGTTGCTTTTGCGTGGTTTTATGCATGTGTGGGTGATACCAATACGTCGCCGCGCTATTCATAATTTTAAAATGTGGTGACCAAGTTTTTCCAACAGCAATTTCCTGCATTGGACCACCATCCATCTCGGCCGGTATGTGCAATCCATGCCAATGTGTCGTTGTTGACTCAGATAAGTTGTTTGTTACGTTAAGCGATACGTCATCGCCTTTTTTCATAAATAGCGTTGGACCCCAAAATCCAGTTCCGTTATAGCCATAGGTATTTGTGAGAGCACCTTTGGCAATCTGCTTTGTTCCCTTTGAAAGCTTTAAATCAAAGACCTTGCCGGAAAGTTTGGGTGGAATCCAAAGTGATGTTGAGACTGTAGCCGCCTGCACGGATTGCGATGTCAGTAGGTTTGGCGCTAGCGCCACTCCTATTCCCACACCAGTGGCTTTTAGGAAACTTCTTCTATCCATTATTCAAACTCCTTACTATTCTCAGGCAATTAGTTACTCGGAGGGCATCACCTTGCGGCGCACTTCCACCCATTGACTGCTTTGCATCTACTACTTTCTTGTCTGTCCGTGCCAAATTTCATAAACTAATACTAAATCTTGCCCACGTTTTTGCCCACATGCCCACGTTTTTGCCCACAAATATTCACAAATTTTGTTTAGGTTTTGTATGAACCTGTAATGAAAAAGTGACCATCTCCGCACGGGAAATGGTCACTAATCGTTAATTTAAAGAAGAGTCGCCCTATAAGCCGGAACGATTAATTTACCCGGGCTGGATCCAA
>JBAXJB010000102.1:0-1925 GCA_037138055.1 Alphaproteobacteria bacterium
GTGGGGAAATCGAAAACCCATCGCCCGCCTTCCACCACGCTGGCAAGCATCGGGCCAGAATGATTTAGAAGATTTGGGGATCCCGCCGCATGCTGCCTTTGTCTGCATGCATGCTCGCGATGGGCTTTATTCCCCGGATGATGAATCCTATCACAGTTTACGTAATCATAGCTTTTCTGACTATGGAGACACGATTGAGTATCTATATCTTAACGGAATATATTCAATTTATATGGGCCATCCCGGAATGGCCAAGGCTCCTAGCCAGCCTGGTTTAATTGATTATGCCCATCATCCCTGCAGGGCGGGGTGGATGGATTTATATTTAGCAGGCAATTGCCTGATGTTCGTATCAGGCTCTTCCGGTGCATACAATATGGCAAGCATCTTCGATAGGCCAGTGGTCTGTGTTAACATGTGCCTTCCTTTCAGCTTCTCACCAACAGGCTCTTCAAATCAGATTGGTATCCCCAAATTGTTTCGTCGGCGCTCTACTGGGGAACTCGTTCGGTTTGATGAAATTCTTTCCAATGGAGCTGCTGACGCACGTAACTCACCAGACTTCCTAGAGGGTGGAGACTATGCGGACTATGAACTGATCAACAATACCCCCACCGAGATTAAGGAGGTAGTGGAAGAGTGCATGCTAAGGCAAGATGGGCATTGGGAGGAAACCGCTGAGGATCAAGCCCTGCAGCAAAGTCTGCACAAGCAACTTAGGCCAGGCAACTATAGCTATGGGACTGCATCGCGCTGTGGGGCCTTGTTTCTGAGAAGGTATCGCAGTCTTTTGTAATTTTATGATAATTATGGCTCTTTTTCTCTAGGTTTATGATAGCAGCGTCTCGTGGAGTGGTGTAACTCAGGAGCCCAGGACATAGTGGCGGCCGCCATGTAGACGAAGCCGGCCGGAGGCCATAAGCAGTATTCGTGATCTAGGAGCCGGATCAGGTGCGCTCCCATTGGTAGCAGGTCACCGAGATGCTGCGCAAGCAGTTCCCCGGTGCTGTGCCCCTGATGGAAGCCGCCCGTGACGGCGTACTGGCATTGTTGCATTTTCCGCAGGAGGACTGGCGCATGAACTGGAGCACCAACCCGCTCGTGCGCTTTAACAAGGAGATCAAACGAAGCACCAACGTGGTCGGCATCTTCCCAACGGTGCGGCGATCGTGCGATTGGTTGACAACCAGTTGCAGGAGCAGCATGTGGAATGGCAGCTGGAGCGCCGAGGCTTATTCTCCGAGGCCACCATGGCCAAAATCACCCAGAATGAGGAACTGTTGGAGCTCACTGATCGCGTTCCGTCGGAGCAGGCGTCAACAACCATCAGCTGAAACGCACCAGCCCCTTGCTCGATCTATACGAATCTCCTCGGTCGCTGAGTTCCACATTCAGCGATTAGGGTTTATAATTGTAAGATTATCGATATCGAACATGGGTTCATCTGCCGATAAACTGCTACACCTGCCAATATTCACGACCTGCAGATGCTCCCTCGACTAATGGATCCAGAAATGAACATTACTATGCCTAGGAAGATTCAGCGTATTCAGGTGAATGACTTGAGGACTTCTAAGGTTCGGTAGATTTCGATAGCCGGATCCACGAAAAAGGCGCTTGCAATCATCCGCTTTGCGACGAGGCCAAGAAACTAAATCGGATCAAGTCGGCAATCAAAGCTTGTGTGGAACATGTCTTTGCCTGCATGACAATGTCCATGGATGGAAAGCTGACAAGAAAGATCGGAATTGAACGGAACGAGGCTTGGTGGGGCCTAAAGAACTTAACCTTTAACTTCTTGCGTTTTCTGCAGCGCTCTGGTCATATTGCAGTGGTTGCATGACCCTTGTTGAGAAGGTGCGATGGGTCAAGTGATATCGTCAGTGGTCGATATAAAAACTTCTTGCTATGCCACGCGATTAGCG
>JBAXJB010000103.1:0-1824 GCA_037138055.1 Alphaproteobacteria bacterium
TATCTTTTTAGGAGAGCATATCACTCTTTATTATCTCGTGACTACACTATCTAGTAATTTTGTTATTACGGGGCTAGATCACAAGCATACGGAAGATTTTTACAGCATTGTAAGCCATCAAGCTAGAACGGTAATTACTCGTCATATTTTATTTACGATGCCAGTCCGCGAGAGTTTTCAAGACCTTTTGTGCACACCAACAGTTAATGATCGTTCCCCTTGTTTTTTCTCTCCATTATTGAGCGCTGATTATGCTGTCTTTTTGCATGAGAATGGAATTGTGTGAGGTGTTTTGAATGCAATTTTAATCGGCATTAACTATTACTTAATTTTTATTTGTTAATTTTAAAGAAACGACTATTTTAACTAACGGAGATCTCTCGTGTTTTCAAAAATTTTTCTTGGATTGGTTCTTACTACAGCTTTTGTGCCAAGTATGTATTCAGCAGAATCTGCAACAGCAGAAAGTCTATTTTCTCCTGATTATTTGGAAGAATTGCCTGTAGTTGACACAATTATGGGTAATCGCAGAACAAATGTGGGCTGTCACCAAGCCTTATATCCTATGGTGAGCACGCCTTTGGTTGTTAATTGTCATCCATATAACCCTACTGATGTTGCAGGCAGCCCTGCTCCTTCATATGCTTCACATCCCCTTGTTGTAAAATATAATCCGGGCATTGTGCGCGAGATCTTGCCAGAATTTATCAAAATGCAGCTTGATACTGCGGGTCCTACGTGTCAGCTTTTTCTGAATGTTCAAGATAACCCTTGGAATGGAACGCCAATACAATTACGGGCGCATGCATTTTCAGACTTTTTTCCTGCAATGGGTGCAAATTATCAGGGTGTTAATGTGTTTGTGCATCGTAGTGATGGCACGTCACTTCTTGGTGGTTCTGGATCTGTGCATTTGCATGATGGTATAGCATCACCAAGCAATTTTATTATTGCAGGACTAGATCACACGCATACTGAAGATTTTTACAGTATTGTAAGGTACCAGGCCAGAACAGTGATTACGCGTCATATTTTATTTACTATGCCAACTCGTGAGCGTTTCCAAGACCTTTTATCTGCTCCAACCGTTGATGATCGTTCTCCTAGTTTTTTTTCGCCATTGTTGAGACATGATTACGCTGTCTTTTTGCATGAGAATGGAATTGTTTGAAATATTTTGAATACAATTTTAATTTCCATTAACCATTACTTAATTTTTATTTGTTAATATTAAAGAAATAAATATTTTAACTAACGGAGATCTCTCGTGTTTTCAAAAATTTTTCTTGGATTAGTTCTTACTACAGCTTTTGTGCCAAGCATGTATTCAGCAGAATCTGCAACAGCAGAAGATTTATTTTCTCCTGCAATGACAAAGCAAATTGTTGATGCAATGACAGGGAAATCTAATGGTTTTATAGAAAATATAGATGGATTTTCGGTTGAAAGATTGCAGGATCCTACAGCTCCAGATGGAGTGCTTTCAAAGGACACTCGCTCAAAAATTGACGATTTACTTACGGATGAACATTATTCTGCTAGTGGCAATTATGAACTGCTTATAAAACAACAGGGGCTTGCAGGTGTTTATCGTGTTGTGAGATTTACCTTTAATAAAGATGCAACAAATGTTGGGGACAAGATTACGAAGGTGCAAGAAATTGCATTAGTTGAAATCAAAAAATCAGGTCTAGAAGAACACGCTCACCAAGTTGTAGCAGTTGAACCTGCACATGAACCTGCACATGAAGAGCATCGTGCGCATGCAGAAGAACACGCTCACCAAGTTGTAGCAGTTGAACCTGCACATGAAGAGCATCGTGC
>JBAXJB010000104.1:0-1823 GCA_037138055.1 Alphaproteobacteria bacterium
AGAATACGCCTTTGCAAGATCAAAGACCCAGTCTAAAGAATAAACATGGCAACTGCAACAACTTGGCAGTGCGGTTGCAGGGACGGGAGGAAGACGTTTTTGCACGATGTTTCCTTGCCCAAACCACCCGGCAGTATTTGCGCTATGCCTGCCTGGCGTCTGGCCATTGCCTTGAAATTTCCCCCGAAATTCAGCCACAAACCCCTGTATTTCGGCGGTTTTATGCTGTTTTGGTGGGATTTTTTTCTACTTTCCAAGGCGTTTTTACTCCGATTTACAGGTGGCTAGTCATAGCATATCGGGCTAAATACTTGTATGAGACTGAGCGAAATCACCGGCCCCAAGACACCTGATCAACTGCGCATGGACACCCTACGGGCCACGCAAAAGCGCGCTAGCGATGCGGTCAAAATGGAGCGCAACCGTCAGAAGGTTCAGAGTGCGCAAAAGGCGATTCAACAACTTCGCGCCCCCAAGCTCACCACACTGGAGCCCATCAAACCCATGGGCTCACACTAGGCCAGCTCAATCGTCCTGCTCTGCCCACCAGGCTTCGGTATAGGTCGCTGCCCTGCCCTCGTAATAGGCCTTGGCATAGGCCTCCTCCTGCTTGATCCACGCTTTGTGGGCTTTTTCATAGGCTGCTGCGTCAAGGCTTTTAGGCTCGTAGCGCAGGTGCTCCTTGGCGCTCAGGCTCCAGTAGGGATTGCCTGTTTCCTTTTGCATCCGGTCTTCGATCAACCACTTCAAGTCTGCTCCCAGGCGGCGTTTGAAGAATATCGCGTCATGGACATTGGCCAGGGGCACTCGATCATGCTCAGCGGCCACTTGGCGCACCACATCCATGACCTGTGTCTCCCCGTGCTGATAAAGATAAGCCACCACCTTGGCCTTAGCTGGTCTGCCACTAGCCCCTGTCAGCAGGGAGTCCTTGAGCAGCTGTGGCTCGTGGCGCTGGACTAGATCTACCAAGTAATCATCTAGCGTGTTTTGCTCCTGAATGAATGCCTGGACGCTGGCGTCATTTAGGAATCTGTCCCTGTCCTCGGTGTTTTTGAGAATATGCACCAAGGCCGGGTTGGTCCACTGTCCTGCCTGGTTCTGCCAGCCACGGCTGTGCGCTCGTGCGCCAAAGCTGATGGCGGTAAAGGCCTGCTTGAGCAGCTTGTTATGCAATTCGGCCTGGCTTTTATCCACATTGGCAAAGGTAAACGCCCTAACCGTGCGCATGAAATCGGTCTTGTCCTCCAGATAGGTCAGGGTCGTGGGAAAGACTTTGCGTACGTCTTGATTGATACCATGGTGGGCTATGCAGTGGCGGGCCCAGCCCATTTTCCAAGCCACTACGCTGCTTCGGATGTCGTACTCAAAGCAATTGCCCAGCATGGCGCGGCGCAACTCCCTGTTGACGCTTTGCACGCTGATACCCTCGTAGTACATGCGTCCAAACTCACTGGGCTTTTTGCGCTGGTAAAACACCCCCTTGGTGAGGTTGGCAACGGTCAGGATGATCTTGGCTTGACGTAAGTACAGGGCTTTTCGCGCAGAATTGATTAGGGTGGCCTGGGTGCTGAGCCACAGCATGTAGGCCTTGACTGAGGGGATATCCACGGGCACTGGGTCAAAGACCGCATGGATTTGCGCCTGCGTCCAGTCAAAGCGGTAGTCCGGGTACAGCATGTCAAAGAGGCGGTAGTTGGCCTGGGCGTCGCCGTCCAGGTACTGGTCGATGTCGCTGTCCGTTTGGGCTGTGCGCATGGCATGTTCGATGTTGGCCAGGCCGTTGGTCATGGCCGCCAGATTAGTTAGCCGCACCTCGGATA
>JBAXJB010000105.1:0-1715 GCA_037138055.1 Alphaproteobacteria bacterium
ATCCCTACCACATCCTTGTTAGCGAAGTTATGTTGCAACAAACAACTGTGGCTACCGTAAAAGGATATTTTTCTAAATTTCTAGAACGTTGGCCAACAATTCAAGACTTGGCCGCCGCTTCACAAGATGAGCTTATGCAATGTTGGCAAGGTTTGGGGTATTATTCTCGCGCACGTAATTTACACAAAACTGCAAAAATTATCACTGACGAACACCATGGAGTTATACCAAATTCTTATCAAAGCTTGATCAAGCTTCCAGGGTTGGGCCCTTACACTGCTGCAGCTATTGCGAGCATTGCATTTAAAGAACCAATCATTGCTATTGATACCAACGTTAACCGTGTGCTTTGTCGCTTGTTTGCAATTTCATCAGAAGCAACCATGCAAAAAGCACACATTCAAGAGGTAGCCAATGCCCTGACCCACTCCAACCGTTCTGGTGAAATAAGCCAGGCTTTAATGGATATAGGTTCAACTCTTTGTAAATCAAAAAATCCCAAATGCAATGACTGTTTTTTAAAAAGTGATTGTTTGGCGTACCTTCAAAAATTGCAAAATGTGTTGCCCTTAAAACCTGAAAAACAAACCAGACCAAAACGTTATGGTCATAGCTTTGTTATACGCCATGAAACTCAAGTGTGTATTGAAAAACGCCCGGAAAAAGGATTACTAGCCAACATGTATCAATTTCCAACCAGTGAATTTCTAAATGAGCAAACCACTCCCCAATATCCATTCAAAGCGACATGGAAAAATATAGGAACAGTTCATCACATTTTCACCCATTTTGAACTAGAACTAACCCTTTGGGAAACGACTGTTGCCAATACCAATAATGACTTGTGGTGTGAGCTAAGCAATTTAGGCAATTACGGCATGCCAACAATGTTTAAAAAAGCATTGGGTTACATCAGAAATTAATTTCTGATGTAGGCTCTAAAAAGAAAAGGCAGCGTAATTGCTGCCTTACCTTATTAACTAAACAAGTGAAGAACTTATCCGCGCAAGTGCACCAAGTAAGCTTTTAATGCGTTATATGTCATCAGAACATCTGCTAAAGATTCAAATTTTCCACCTGGAATACGCTTGTTGAATTCGTCTGGATTTGACGCTTGTACAACACGCGCTATACTTGCTGCTCTTGCAAGGTTTTCTACGGAAAAAGTCCCTCGCACAACATGCCCATCCCCAATACGTTGATATCCAGGCATGGGAAGGGGATCATAGGGAAAATTAACCATGTGGCTTAAAGGGCTTATCTTTACAACCGATTCCGGATTCTTATCCATATCATTTAAAGGATCAGACGGAACTGTTTCCATTAAAATACCCTTAGACGTCATGTCTTCATCAACGACATTAAATTCACGCATCGTCTCTTCAATGCTTCCAATAGGGGAGTATGTAAGACTTTCCCTATTAGCCAAAACATCAAGGACGATACCAATATTCGCTTTGCTTAATGCCATAGTGGAAGCAGCGCTAGGATTTCGTGAATGCTCTCTCATTAAGGCACCATAATCAACTGCTGCTGCACAAAAACCGCTCATTATTCCAAGACTGAAAACCACTGCTTTCTTGATCATTATTATCTCCTGTATTATTTTTGTTTTTCAACAATTTATTATTAACAACCCTAGTTTATAAAAAATATATTAAAATGTCAATAGCAATCTAAAAGTGCACCAAATGGCAGAGTAAAAGTGCACCACT
>JBAXJB010000106.1:0-1705 GCA_037138055.1 Alphaproteobacteria bacterium
CCAGCCACGGTTCCCATAAAAAAGGATGGACGGCGACGGCTGCAAACGACAAAATCGCGACGGTACCCAGCGGTCCTTTCTCGCTGAATGTTGAACTCCTACGGGACAAGTAGTCGCCCATCGCCCACAACAGCAATAAAAACCAACCAAACCATGCGCGCTGATCAAATTGAGCCCAGATTAAAAAGGCCGGTACGAGTATCCAGAGGCGTCCCGATTGACCTGGTTCGTCGGACTGAATCAGGGTCCACAATACGAAGCTGAGACCCAACAATGTGATCAGTTCAGGCTGAACGGTAAATTGGGTGTAACAGACCAGCAATGCCAGTACCGCACACACTGATCCCCACCAGGTCCGAATATTCGGTCGAACCGCATGCACAATCAGCGCAAACGTAAGACCGGCGAGCAGTCCTTGAACAATCGAAAGTCCAATTCCGCCGGCGACGGAAAACAGGCTGGCCGCCCCAATGTCAAACAGCCACGACAGATTCACCCATTTTCGGTCGTTGGTGGTGTAAGCGAAGACATCTTTGGCTCTGGGCAGTAAGCCATGGCTCAATAGATACTCACCATTTTTCAAATGCAAGAGCGTTCGTGTTTCGGAAATCTGCGAAATCCCAAGCAGTAATGCCAACCCCACAACAACCCATCGGATCACGAAGTCGCCGCGAATTGCTTCGTCTTCAACCAATTCGGGAGTCAGTGGCTCCCATTCAGGCAGTCCGTCTTCTTCAGGCGCATGCGGTGAAATTCCCTGACCTGGCAGTTGATCAGCGGACGTTGATCCATCCACGTTCGTCGCCGACGGATCGTTCGCTACAGATTTTGACTCAATAGATTCGTCGGATGATTCGGTCACGATGTCGCTCATGAAGTGTCGAACGGAAACAATGATGCCTGTCGATGGTACGCCGCTTCTTTTTCGCGGGTCAACCAACCGAACCAATTGCCGTTTACGTCAAGCAGCCGAAATTCGTTGGGGATCGAGCGACTGATCGCGGGTTTGAAACAAGCTTACGCTCGCCCAACGCCTCTTGTTCGCACCATCCGCAGCGTGCAAACCGTGCGAAATAACGATCAGGTCAAGCATGGTACTCGCAAAATTGTTGCCACACGAGCCGATTCCACTTCGCTTAATAGCCCTCGAAGACAACCGATTATTTGAGGCGAAATATGCCACCGCCCAAGTGCTTCGAACATCGGCAACATACGATTAGGATCAATTCCCATCTGAAGCTTCTGATCGATTGCATCCTCTGGATCAAGGTCCAGAAACTGGCTGACGAGAAGAAAGTCGCAATCGTTTGGAAGTTCGAGGTAAAGTAACCGAATCTCTCGTGCAAGGTACGAATCGAGCGGGACCGCGACGTTGGCCGGACCACCAACCAGCGATCGAAGAACCGAATCTGGATCGTTCTCGATGGCACGAGCCGTCATCTCGCAGGCCGCGTAGATGACACTTTCATCAATCAAATCCGATCGATGGATATCTCGACTTTGATGCTTTTGCCACGTCGTTGCCAGAAGTTCAAGTTGAACGGCTGGGGCAACTTCCTGCAGAAACGGGACTTCGCACAAATATCCGCGCGAATCGGAACATTCGCCTAGCAGGTGCTTTTGCTGCGAAAAAATCTCGAACGTTTGCAGGAACGCAACGCGGAACGCGACGTAACTGAGCGTCGATTGGGGGAACGGCGATTGG
>JBAXJB010000107.1:0-1684 GCA_037138055.1 Alphaproteobacteria bacterium
CTATTACTGGTGTTGCTGCTGGCGATTCAGTAACCTTTGGTTTCGGTACAATGACTGCTCAAGCTGCAACTAGCGTAACTGCTGCAACAACACTAGTTCAAGCTATTGATATTGCATGTGCTGCTGCTGGTGCTGTTGGTGTTAACCGTGCCGCATGGTTTAACTGGGCAGGCAATACTTATGTTGTCGATAACGCTGCTGGTGTTACATTGTCCGCAGCTGACGTTGTTGTTCTCTTGACTGGTACTGTTGACTTGTCAAATAGCGCAATGGCTGCTGGTGTATTGACAATCGCTTAATCTCCCTCAAAAGAGAAACCCACAGATCACCGTGGGTAGTAGTGATTAGTCATTCGTACCTAGTAATTCATTAGTAACAAGAAAACCCCGTCCACAAGGCGGGGTTTTTCTTTCGGGATCTCTAGAAGGTCCCTTTTTCATTTTAGGTAGTGCCCCAATTTCAAGTACCTAGGGTGGGTACCTATGAGTCTCTGTGAAAGACTAAGTTTGGTAATTTTTTATGATTTTTTACCCTAATTCCTATCCATTTCCTACCCAAATGAGTGCACCAAGCCACAAAACCCCATGAGAAATCCGCTATGATTCTTAGCATCATTTATGGTTTTTGTGAGTCATTTTTGTCCGTATTCATCTTATATGCATGACCAGGAAAACTAGGAGAAATAAATGCCCGTTGAACCCGTTCAAATTACCCCTGCAATGCAAAACCAGATTGCGCAAAACTACCTCGCTCTTTTAGGGCGCAATCCTGATTCTCCTGGCTTTAGTTTTTGGATGAAACAACTATCGGATGCCAATAATACCCCCGCAGCGCAATTGGCGATCGTCAATGGTTTTGGCAATTCAGCAGAGTTTAGAAGCACTTACGGCGCGCTCACCACTTCTGCTGCGGTAGCGCTGCTTTATCAAAACGTGTTACTACGCGCTCCTGATGCTGGTGGCTTAGCTTCTTGGACTGCTTATGCGAATAATCTGATTGCTAATGGTCAATCCATTTCTAATGCCTACGCCCAAACTGCAGCCCAAATCATTTATACGGCATCAAGTAATGGCTCATCTGATTCTGCAGGAATTAATAGTAGAACGGCAGCAGCAGTGACCCAAGGCACTTCCGCTCCGATAGTTACAACGTCGCTTACGACTAATGTCGATTCTCTTAATGTGGGCCCTAATGCACTGGTGATTGGCACCGTTGGTGCAACAGCGGCAACGACTACCCTACAAGCAGGCGACTCGATTATCGGTAATGGCCTTAATAATATGCTAAGGGTAGTCGATACCAATGGCGCAGTAGCCGATGGTTTGGCTGGTGTTACCTTAACCGGTGTGCAAACACTGCAGGTACAAAATACAGTAGCTGGTAATGTTTTCGGCCCTCGTAGTATCTATAACCTCGCTAATACTTCAGGAGTTGCGAGCATTCAAAGTTCTAACGCAGTAGCAAATGCAGTCACTATCTTTACTAACTTAGCCGCTGGCACTGTGGTATCAGTCAGTGGTTCTGCTACTGGCGCAAATGCAATTACAGGTTTTACTTATGCCAATACAACATCACCAGTAGCTGTTAATGTGAATGGTGGTTTGACAACGTCACAAAGTATTCGCAATGTTAACGGCATAATTAATGGCGTAGCTGCAGCGCCCACTTCTGCAACTTTAACTTC
>JBAXJB010000108.1:0-1682 GCA_037138055.1 Alphaproteobacteria bacterium
TCGGTGATCTTTAAATGTTTGTCTGATTTTAAAGCCGTAGATTTGCCGAAATGTGGCGGATTTAACAAGTTATGAAAGAATACTGTCAGTCAGGGCTTTGTAAGAGCCAAGCACGACATTCAGCACCAGTAATTCGAATAAGTTCCCAAGGAGACACAGAATGAGCGCCACCGTTTACCAGCCCAGTGCAGACTTCGTTAAAAATGCCCACATCTCAGGCATGCCAGCTTACCAAGCCCTTTGCAATGAGGCTGAAACCGATTACGAAGGCTACTGGGCTCGCTTGGCCAAGGAGTTCATCACTTGGAAAACCCCCTTCACCAAGGTCTTGGACGAGTCCAATGCGCCTTTCTTCAAATGGTTTGAAGACGGCACCCTGAATGCCTCTTACAACTGCCTAGATCGCAATGTTGAAAAAGGCCTTGGCAACAAAACTGCCTTGATCTTTGAAGCCGACGGCGGCGAAGTCACGCGCATCACTTACAGCGAACTGCTGGCCAAAACTTGCCAAATTGCCAATGGGCTGAAATCGCTCGGCATCCAAAAAGGCGATCGCGTACTCATCTACATGCCGATGATTGCTGAAGCCTGTTTTGCCATGCTCGCTTGCGCGCGCATTGGTGCGATTCACTCTGTAGTCTTTGGCGGCTTTGCTTCACACAGTTTGGCATCGCGCATCGATGACGCAAAACCAAAAATGATTGTGACTGCAGAAGCTGGTGCACGTGGAGGCAAAGCAGTTCCTTACAAGCCATTGCTTGATGAGGCAATTACCCTTGCTGAGTACAAACCAGAAAAAGTATTGATCGTCAACCGTGGTTTGACAGAGTTCACTACAGTGGCTGGTCGGGATTTAGATTACGCCACACAGCGTCAAAAGCATTTGAACGATATCGTGCCAGTAGAGTGGGTTGATTCAACGCATAGCTCTTATATTTTGTACACCTCAGGTACCACTGGTAAGCCTAAGGGTGTCCAGCGTGATACCGGTGGATATGCTGTAGCACTCGCCGCATCCATGAAGCATATTTTCTGTGGCAACCCTGGTGAAACTATGTTCTGTACATCAGATATTGGTTGGGTAGTTGGACATAGCTACATCATCTACGCGCCACTCCTCAATGGTATGGCGACCATCATGTATGAGGGGACACCACTGCGCCCTGATGCGGGTATTTGGTGGGAATTAGTAGAGAAGTACAAAGTCTCTGTGATGTTCTCCGCCCCAACTGCAGTACGCGTTCTGAAAAAGCAAGATCCTGCATTTCTGACTAAATATGATCTCTCGAGCTTGCGTGCATTGTTCTTAGCCGGCGAACCATTAGATGAGCCTACTGCAACATGGATTCATGGTGCGATTAATAAACCGATTGTCGATAACTATTGGCAGACGGAGACGGGTTGGCCTATGTTGGCGATTCAGCGTGGTGTTGAAGTCATGCCGCATAAGTTTGGATCACCAGGTGTTCCTTCCTTCGGTTACAACATGAAGCTTTTAGACGACGCGAGCTCAGAAGAGTTAGGTCCGGATCAGAAGGGTGTTATTGCCATTGAAGGCCCATTGCCTCCAGGCTGTATGCAAACGGTTTGGGGCGATGACAAACGGTTTGTCAGCACTTATTGGGAAACGATTCCAGGCAAGATGATTTATTCCACCTTTGACTGGGGTATCAAGGATAAAG
>JBAXJB010000109.1:0-1632 GCA_037138055.1 Alphaproteobacteria bacterium
CCCTTCCATTGAGCCTCGGTTCTCTGAAAACATTGAATTAGATCTTTCATCTGTCGTTCCTTCAATTTCTGGACCGAAGCGTCCGCAAGATCGCATTTCGCTGAACAAAGCTAAGGGTGCATACGAAACAATTGTGCCGACTTACTTCACAGATAAGACAAACAAAAGCCCGGTTCCGATTTCAATAAAAGGATCTCAAACTTCGGTTTCAAATGGCGCAGTCGTTATCGCATCCATCACTTCCTGCACAAATACTTCTAATCCCTCAGTCATGTTAGGCGCCGCGCTACTTGCTAAGAAGGCAGTTGAAAAGGGTCTTAAAGCCCAACCTTGGGTAAAAACTACTTTGGCGCCGGGCTCAAAAGTTGTAACGGATTATTACGACAAGGCTGGACTTACTACATATATGGAACAGCTGGGATTTAATCTCGTTGGATATGGTTGCGTTACCTGTATTGGTAACTCAGGCCCACTTCCCGTTGAAGTGTCTAAGCGATTAATGATCATGATTTGGCAGTTACGGCAGTGCTTTCCGGAAACCGAAACTTCGAAGGTCGCATTAGCCCTGATGTGAAAATGAATTACCTAGCATCGCCCCCACTTGTCGTTGCCTATGCAATTGCTGGAACTATGGATCACGATTTTGACATTGATCCGCTTGGGCAAGATCAAAGCGGTAAAGATGTATTTTTGCGAGATATCTGGCCTACATCGGAAGAGATCGAAGCAGTAATCGCCACATCAATCTCCTCGGAAATGTTTAAGAAGGATTACGCCACTGTGTTTGATGGCGACCTTCGTTGGAAGTCACTCGATACCCCAACAGGGAAAACCTTTGAATGGGATCCACAATCTACCTATGTTCGCAAACCACCTTATTTTGATGGAATGCCTCGTCAACCAAAGGCCGTTGTTGATATAGATGGCGCGCGCGTATTGGCCGTTCTTGGTGATTCAATTACCACCGATCACATATCGCCAGCAGGAAACATTAAGGCTGATTCACCAGCTGGAAAATATCTTGCCGATCACGGTATTGAGCGAGTTGATTTCAACTCATATGGATCGCGCCGAGGAAATCATGAAGTAATGATTCGCGGTACTTTCGCAAACATTCGTTTGAAGAATCTACTTCTCAGCGATGTCTCTGGCGGGTTCACTCGCGATTTCCTCAATAATGGAGAGCAATCAACTATTTATGATGCCTCTATGAACTATCAGGCTAAAGGCGTTGCCTTAATGATTCTTGCTGGTAAGGAATATGTTTGCCCGCATCCGCCGCCGCGCCCGCCTCCAATACTGACCAGCAGCCGCGGGCGGCCGGGCGCGGCAGAGGGCACCAGCCCGCCGACGGCCTCGGCAAGCGGCCGTATCAACAATGTCACGCAGGATCCTCTGCAGCGTCCGCCCATGCACGCAAAACAAAGCCGCCTCAAATCGCACCCCCCCACACACAGACACACTCACAGCTGCTGGTCGCCGGCGGAGGGGTCCACGCCGCCCCCCTCAAACGAGAGCAGGCACCTCACGGCCGAGTCCGCCTTGAGCGCGCACGCCTGCGGCGCCGAGACGGGGACCAGCCCCAGCGCACGCGGCGGCGCGACCGCGGCCGAGAGGTCGGAGGGCTTCAGC
>JBAXJB010000110.1:0-1592 GCA_037138055.1 Alphaproteobacteria bacterium
AATCTCCTTCACCCATTTATTAAACTTGCTTCAGGGGTTTTGCAGAGGGTTCTAACGAGATTAAGTTTTTTGTTAGTGAGTATTCCTTCATTCTGAGCAACTTGAAAATTCCCTTGTGCCCATCTATGTCGTGTTTTGAAATATTCGCTATTATCAGAAGGTGACACGCCGTAAGCAATTGGCTTAGGTAAATAAACACTTTTCCACTTATTCATGTGTAATTTCAGCGACGTGTGAGTATCCTCAGTTAACGTTTCATAGGGGATGCCCCCTATGTCTTCAATGGCTTTTTTTCTGTAAATAACGCCAGTTCCAACACATGAAGAAACATTAAATGTATTTGCCGCAGGGAGATTCAACTCATAAAATATAGACTGATCATGCCAGATTTTTTTTCCGAGTTTAGTATTTAAAAATTGTATTCCGTCAGTGTTGAAGTGGTCTTGTGGCGTTTGTACAAATGCTATGTCTTCTCTTGTAAAATATTGCATAAGAATTGTGAGCGCTTGTTTTTGTGGAATATGATCAGCATCAAAGACAGCAACATATTCTGCTTTTGAATGACTTAATCCAAAATTAAGATTTCCAGCCTTTGCATAAATATTATTTCCTCTGCACAGGTACTTGAGTCCTAACATCTTAGTTAGAGCTTTAACATCCTCTCTGCTTGCGTCATCTAGGATGATTATGTTGCAAGGATGGTCTAATTTTGAAGCAGCTTTCAACGTTTTTTCGATAATACTAATTGGTTCTTTGTATGTTGGGATAAGAACATCAATTTTTTTAGAAGATATAAAATATTTCAAAGGAATTGGTAATGTATAATTCCATGTTGTAACGATAATAAAAACTGAGCTAATAGCAGTGGTGATAGATGTTAAAAAAAATAAATAGGATGAAACAATGTATTTTTCATTGATGATTGTAAATCTCCACGCTCCGTATATTAGCAAAAATAACAATAAGCTAATGGCGCAAGTATGTCTGAATGTTTGATTGCTTGAAATTTTCCCCATCAAATATCCCACAGCTTATTTAAAAAAGGTAAAAATTTAATTCTTGAAATTTTTTTTGTATGTTAAAAACGATAGGAATAGTTCAGCCCTGCATATGCACCTTTTTTCCTTGGAGAAGAAAGGGTGTTTGATTTAAATTTGTAAGTTGCATGTCCTGCATTAAAACAAATTTCTGCATTTCTAAAATGCCCTAGAGCTAAGAAACCTCCCACTCTTATCTCTTTAAAATTGTGCTGTTTTTCAAGATTAATCTCGGGTCCAATTTTTACTGATTGTGCGTGAAAACTATATCCAGGCCTAACTCGAGACCAAAGTTCATCCATAATTGATCCATACGCAATATTGAATTCAAAGCTGAGTTCTTTAGACATCCAACAACTAACATCAGAAGAAAGATAGCAACCAATCTTTGAGCCAGTAGAAGTATTTAGGAGATCAATAGGTGACAGTGTATTACTTCTGTAATAAGGACCAGCACTAAAGAAAAATCGATTATCCTCATCTACTATTTCATATCCTGGAGAACCCTCTGCAAAACCCCTGAAGCAAGTTTAATAAATGGGTGAAGGAGATTTA